>JAQTLI010000458.1 GCA_028714995.1 Methylobacter sp.
ATCCATATACTTGAATAAGCTATTTTGGTGCAGGCAGAACGAATGGAATTGTACGATGAATTCCTTGTCCAAGCAGACCGGTGATTTTTCCTGAGTATCAAGATTTTCATTGGGTAAGACGTTCAGGAAACCAACGTCAACCTGAGTAAACAATGCCTTTACTGCCTTCCATTCCTCAGAGAGTAACCGGAGAAAATCCTTTCCAAACTACTGTGATTTTTGGTGACTGATCAGAAAAGGTGAGAACGTGCCAATTTTAATTATTTGGTAAAAATGAAGCTTCTAATTCTAATTAACGATCTATGGAAAAATGCTCACCTGCGACCAGCATTTTTGGATCAATGCGGTAAATCTCGTAAAACTACATTATCCGCCAAAGGCTTTGCGGCGATAAGCCTCGCAAACCGGGTACGCGTTCTCTTAGCCCATTTGCTGATCCAGACACAAAAAAGCCAGTATTTGTTTAGAGATTATACGGTTTATCAGCTTTGTTTTACTCGGTCTACGGCTCCGCCAACACGCTTACATCCAATGGAGCTATGCCGGATGCCAATCAACTTATCAATACAAAATTAATAACTTACGTACAAGATTAGTTAACGTTAATAATTTAACCTAACATTTAGACCTTCTTTTCAGTTGTAGGTTACAATGATTATAATTATTCAGTTTATGGGTCAGGACTCGACTCTGTAGCGTAAATCAATAGGCACAAGCAAGATTGAACGCTGAATAGTTACCAATAAATTATAATTTTTTCTTTACTGAAAAATTTCAGAATCTTGTATAACCAATACTTTCATTTTAGCGAATTGCCATTTTCCATAGCCACTGATCCGCACTTCATTTATATGAGTCCGCGTCATCAGGAGGGTTTGGCTCATCTCCTTTATGGCATTAATTTTGGCGGGGGCTTTGTTGCTTTAACTGGCGAAGTGGGTACCGGCAAAACGACACTTTGCCACTGTCTTTTGCAACAAATACCGAAAAACATAGATATTGCCTTGATATTGAATTCAAAGCTTAATGCAATCGAATTATTGGCTACCATCTGCGATGAACTGGGCATTAACTATGACAAAAACCAGCAATCGTTAAAAAACCTGATTGATCTTTTAAACCAGCATCTGCTCACCGCCCATGCCAACGGCAGACGTACGGTTTTGCTGATCGATGAAGCGCAGAATTTAAGCATGGAAGTGCTGGAACAAATTCGCCTGTTGACCAACCTGGAAACCAACAAAACAAAGCTATTGCAGATTATTTTGGTCGGTCAGCCTGAATTGAAAGAATTGCTGAAGCGACAGGATTTGCGCCAGTTAAATCAGCGCATCACCGCCCGTTATCACTTGTTGCCGTTATCACTGGATGAAACCCGGGCTTATATTCGCCATCGACTGACAGTTTGTAACGGTCACCCGGAGATTTTTAAACAAAGCGCGATACGCAAAATTTACAAACTTTCTTCAGGCATACCCAGAGTGATTAACATTCTCTGTGATCGCGCCTTGCTTGGAGCCTATTCAACCGACACTCATGTTATTACGCCTGCACTCGTTAGTAATGCTGCCAGAGAAACGTTTGGGGCTGCTGATAAAAAATCTCCTTACCAGATCTCATTATTAGGCCTGCTGTTCCTAGCTTGTATTGCCGCGGGCTCTTATTTTCTGGGATATTGGCCCAAAGCGAATCATCAAGACATAGTTAATTCGGCAACACACTACTCTTCCATCCAAACAAAACCTAAAAACATCAGCCAAACAAAGCAGCCGGATAAAAAAGAATCACTTTCTAATGGAAAAATCAATGCCGTTTCTGTTGCTAAAACAAAAACGTTTCATGACTGGATCAATAATCCCGAATATTCTTTAAATTCCGCGGTAATCAGCGCTCTGAAGATCTGGGGCAAGCCCATCCCCGAAAGTAATCAGGCTGAATGTCATTATGTAGAAACAACGGGACTGCGTTGTGTGTTTGGCAAAGCCAGTTGGAAAGATCTGCTGGCAATTAATCGTCCGGCTATTCTGGAGTTCTCATTGGCCGGTGAAGAAAAGCGCCATGCCTTGCTTGCCGGATTAGGACAAAACCAATCCCTGATTCGTTTTAAAGATAATATGATCTTTCCGGTAGCGGATGTGTTGAAGTATTGGAACGGCTATTATTTAATACTTGAGCAGCCGCTTATCCCGGATGTGAAATTGATACGTCCACACCAGACATCGGATGATGTGTTATGGTTACGGCATCTGTTAAATAGTGTTGATGGAAAAATTGAAGCAGCAGCGCAGCCACGTTTTTATGATGATAATCTAGTCGCTCGCGTTATGAATTTTCAGCATCAGCATCAATTATTAGAGGACGGTATGGTGGGAGACAATACAATGACTCATCTTAAAAATATAGCGCGTTCTCTTGATTTTCCTCACTTAGAAATAACCGATTAATCATGTCTTTTATTCTAAATGCCTTACGTAAATCAGAACAGGAAAGACAGGCTCTTCAGCCTGAGACCGTAAACGACAGAATTTTTCTGCCTCATCCACAACAAAATCGCAGCAAGACAGCGAAATTTATTGCTTTTCTTGTTGTCAGTAACGTATTAATTATTGCCTGTATCGTCTGGTTTGTCCTAAACAACTCGACGCCGAAGCCTGTCATTAAAGCGCAGACTATTTCAGACCCCCTGCCGGCACAAGACACGAGGGGTGAGTCTAAACCGATTGCTGAATCAACTCAGCCGGAAAGACCTGTACAAAAAGAAAAATCCGAAACAACCTCTATTGCTGAATGGGTTGATGTGCAAAAGCCAGAACCAGCTCCGTTACCGGTTAAGCCGGTTATCACAACTAAACCGGCAGTTGACACTATTAAGCCACCCGCTATTGCAAACAAAGCTGGGCAACCGACACAAACCACTCCGGCGAAGGCCGTCGCTGTTAAAGTTGAACCGGATCAACCTGAAACGATACCTGTAAAAAATGACATCCCCTTTTTAGGCGATCTGCCTTTTGAGTTTCGCCAGTCGGTACCGAAATTTACCATCAATGTATTTGTCTATTCACAACAGCCTGAAGAACGCATTGTCATGATTGATATGGTCAAATATAAGCCAGGGCAGCAAATAAAGGACGCAATGACGCTGAAAGAGATTCTCCCGGATAGCCTGG
>JAQTLI010000459.1 GCA_028714995.1 Methylobacter sp.
TTGTGAATTGACAAACGTGTTGTGCTTAATTTCTTAATTTTGCTACGCAATTTTAATGCGCGCTTCATACGAGATTGTTTCTTATCCATTACGCTACCTTACTTCTTCTTAGCTTCTTTTCTTGCAACATGCTCATCAGCGTATCTAACGCCTTTTCCTTTATAGGGTTCTGGCGGACGATAAGCTCTAATTTTTGCAGCAACTTCACCGACCTGCTGCTTGTCACTTCCTTTGACGACTATTTCTGTTTGACTAGGTGTTTCTACTAAAATGCCTGCAGGGACTTCAAAATCAACCGGATGAGAAAATCCAAGCGCAAGGTTAAGTATATTCCCTTTTGCCTGAGCCCTATAACCCACACCGACCAAAGTTAGTTTCTTTTCAAACCCTGCTGAAACACCCGTAACCATGTTGTTTACAATTGCTCTAGCTGTTCCAGCTTGAGCAGTAGCTTTTTTATCATCTTTATCCCACTGCATTGATAACACATTGTCCGTAATATCAATAGTAACAGCGGAGTTTAGATCATAAGATAATTGACCATTGCTTCCCTTTACGGTCATATTATTACCATCTAGTTTTATATCCACACCTTTTGGGACAATAACTGGAGCTTTAGCAATTCTTGACATATCCTGACCTACAGTTTAACAAACAGTACAAATGACTTCACCGCCATGTCCAATTGCACGAGCAGCTCTATCAGTCATAACACCATTTGATGTTGACACGATAGCAATCCCTAGCCCGCCAAGAACTTTTGGCAATTCATCCTTAGATTTATAAATACGTAAACCAGGTTTACTAATTCTTTTTATATTTTCAATTACAGGAGCGCCCTTATAGTATTTCAATTCGATAGTCATTTCTGAATGGCTTCCGCTTGTCTCTACTACGTAGTCTGTAATAAAACCTTCTTCTTTTAATACCTTAGCAATAGATATCTTCAATTTTGACGAAGGTTGTTTAACGATTTTTTTACCAGCAGATTGACCATTTCTAATGCGGGTCAGCATATCTGCAACTGGGTCTGTCATACTCATCTTAATTTCTCCAAACTTGATCTAACAGATCTTACCAACTTGCCTTTACCACGCCTGGCACATCGCCACGCATTGTTGCTTCTCTTAGCTTATTCCGACTAAGACCAAACTTACGGTAATAACCATGCGGACGTCCAGTCAAATTGCAACGGTTACGGACTCTTGTTACGCTCGAGTCTCTAGGAAGTTTTTGAAGTTGTAAGTGTGCAGATTCTTTATCTTCAAATGTAGCATTTGGATCTCTGATAATTTCTTTCAAAGATTTACGTTTAACATCATATTTCTGTACTAACTTCTTACGCTTATCTTCACGCGCAATCATTGATTTCTTTGCCATTCTAAAATCGCCCTTTAGTTCTTAAATGGAAAATTGAAAAGCTTTAACAACGCCAAACCTTCTTCATTGGTTTTTGCTGTTGTTGTAATGGTAATATCCATGCCGCGTAATGTGTCAATTTTGTCATAATCAATTTCTGGGAAAATGATTTGCTCTTTAACACCCATCGAGTAATTACCACGCCCATCAAAGCTTTTAGGACTCAATCCTCTAAAGTCACGAATTCTTGGAATAGAAATACTTATTAAACGATCTAAAAATTCATACATCCTATCGCTACGCAAAGTTACCTTGCATCCAATAGGCATATCATCACGAATTTTAAAACCCGCAATAGATTTTCTTGACAACGTTACTACAGGTTTTTGACCTGCGATTTTTTCCATGTCACTTACTGCAGCCTGCAAGAATTTTTTATCAGCAACCGCTTCACCAACACCCATATTGAGTGTTATTTTTGTGATCCGCGGCGCTTGCATTACAGAACCATAGGAAAACTGTTCTACTAATGCTGGAAGGATTCTTTCTTTATATTCAGTTTCTAGTCTAGCCATGATTCATCTACACCCTACGCATCAACAACTTCATTTGTTGACTTAAAATATCTGACTTTCTTTCCATCTTCTAGAAACTTAAAGCCGACGCGATCTGCTTTTTTTGTCGCAGGATTATATAACCCAACATTGGAAATATTGATGGGCATGTCCTTGACAATAATTCCTCCTGAAACACCAGCATTCGGATTTGGTTTCTGGTTCTTTTTAACCTGGTTGATCCCTTCAACCAAAACCTTATTATCCTTTAATACTTTACTTACTCTACCGCTCTTACCTTTATCTTTACCGGTGCGAACGATAACCTCATCCCCTTGTTTAATTCTTTGCATTTTAAAACCCTACCTTATAAAACTTCAGGAGCTAACGAAATGATTTTCATAAACCTTTCGCCTCTTAACTCACGTGTTACAGGGCCAAAAATGCGTGTACCAAGTGGCTGTAAATTGTTATTCAGAATCACTGCTGCGTTGCCATCAAAACGGATAAGCGACCCATCTGGCCTACGAACGCCTTTACGAGTTCTAACCACTAAAGCGTTATAAACTTCGCCTTTTTTTACTCTTCCGCGGGGTATAGCATCTTTAATACTGACTTTGATGATATCACCAATGCCTGCGTAACGCCTATGAGACCCACCCAATACTTTGATACACATGACCCTTTTTGCACCGCTGTTATCGGCGACGTCAAGGTTAGTTTGCATCTGAATCATGATTTATTCCTAATTAACTGTTTATTAAATAGCTATATACTATTTGTTGACACTGTCCAAGACCTGAACCAACTTAAAGGTTTTATTCTTAGACATAGGCCTGCATGATGTAATTGATACTACGTCACCTTCATGGCAAATATTCTGTTCATCATGAGCCATCATCTTAGTTGAACGCTTTATGTATTTACCGTAAACAGGGTGCTTTACAACTCGCTCGACTAAAACTGTAATTGTTTTATCCATTTTGTTACTAACAACCTTACCTGTGATTGTCCGTAACTGGGTTACATTTTCGCTCATAATTATGCGCTCGCCATTTCATTTAATATCGTATGAATACGTGCCACATCACGTCTAACCTTCTTCACTTGAGCGGGTTTAGACAGTTGGCCTGTACCTTTTTGCATTTTAAGATTAAATTGCTCACGCGATAATTCGAGCAACATTGATCCTAATTCGTCTTTTGATTTCTGGCGTAATTCACTTGCTTTCATTACATTATTGTCCGAGCGGT
>JAQTLI010000460.1 GCA_028714995.1 Methylobacter sp.
AGCGGAAAATGCGGATAGGCAAAGTCTTTATCAGGCGATCGCCAATGCCAACGGGCATCCTGAATGGACTGCACAAATTAAATCAACCTTTGCCGCCCGCTGGATGAGTAATGCTCAGCCAGGCTGGTGGTATCAATCATCTGGAAGTTGGAAGCAAAAATAAGCATGGCACGTCAAAGATCAAGAAAGAAGCAGTTACCGGAAACGCCGGTTAAAGTCACTATAGAATCCCTGGCGCATGACGGGCGAGGTGTGGCGCATGTGGATGGCAAGGTAATATTTATCGATGAGGCGTTGCCTGGCGAGGAGGTCGAATTTATCTACACTGAAAGCCGCAAGGATTATGCGGAAGGCAAGGTCGCCAATCTGTTAAGCCGCGCTGCTGACCGGGTTGATGCCGAATGCCCACATTATGGCGTGTGCGGCGGTTGCAGTTTTCAGCATGTTGAATCTTCCGCGCAAATCAGGATTAAGCAAGATTTGCTGGCAGATCAGTTTAAACGCATCGGTAAAGTTGAGATTCCTGAACTATGGCAGCCTTTGGAAGGCCCTCATTGGGGGTATCGTCGCAAGGCGCGGATGGGCGTTAAATATGTCGAGAAAAAAAACCGGGTGCTGGTGGGGTTCAGGGAAAGACGGCATCCGTATCTGGCTGAAATCGAAAGTTGCGTCGTCATGCATCCGATCGTCGGCACAAAATTGATGGCTTTGTCGGAAATGATCGGAGGCCTGACTATCAGGGATAAGATTCCGCAGATCGAAGTGGCCATCGGCGATGAGCAATGCGTGCTGGCTTTCCGCGTGCTGGAGCCGCCAACCGTTGCCGATAAGGAACGTATGCGTAGTTTCGGGCATGAGCATAACATGAGCATCTGCCTGCAATCCAAAGGTCCGGACACTATCGAGCCGCTGGATGGCGAGCCGGAAGTCATACCGACTTATGCGCTGCCCGAGCAGGATATTGAGTTCAAATTCAGGCCTGCCATGTTTACGCAGGTCAATTATGAAATTAACAAGCAAATGATCAATCGGGTGCTTGAGACATTAGCTTTGAATGAAAACGATAGCGTATTGGACCTGTTTTGCGGTCTGGGCAATTTTACCTTGCCGATGGCAAGATTTGCAGGTCGCGTAGTCGGTGTGGAAGGCGATCAGCCGCTGGTCAATCACGCCAAAGAAAATGCCCGCCACAATGGCATCACCAACGTTGAGTTTTATGCGGCGGATTTAAGCAAGGATATCAGTGATCAACCCTGGGCTAATCGAAAATACAACAAAATCATGCTGGACCCTTCCAGAGCCGGTGCATCCGATGTCTTGCACCATTTTAAGAAATGGCAGCCCGAACAGATCGTTTATGTGTCCTGCAATCCGTCAACCCTCGCCCGCGATGCGGGGATTCTGGTTAATGAACTGGGCTATAAATTAATTAAAGCGGGTGTGATGGATATGTTCCCGCAGACCGGACATGTCGAATCGATTGCTTTGTTTCAAAAGGCATAGGGTGTTTAAGACATAACGCTATGAAAACCGATTCCTTTTTGGATATTTCAACCTGCTTTATTGCAAATCAATGGGGCTAAGATCCCATTGATTTTGTTTGTTTCTTCAGATTAGGTTTAAGTAAAAAGGAAATTGTTGATCAGTGTATCGCGTGTTGTTCTTTTGTGGTGACTAAGTCCACCAAAGCCAAATGCCCAGACGTATCAAACAGAATATGTTGTTCGCTAAAGAATTCACTGGCAGCATCAATAGCATCCAGAATGATGGCTATAACGAATCGCTCAGCATGGATTGATGTCACCATTTTTTCCGGTACAGCGGATTCGATTCTTAGAATCTGCCCTGCATAGTCAAATGAGTGCAAACGTAACCCGGCAAAGTCAGCTTTTTCTTGCCGACTGGGTAATAAAAATACAATATCCAGGGCGGGTGTCCTGTTTTGAACCTGTTGATCACGCAATCTTGCCAAATCGGTAGCAATTTTTGTAATGGCTTTGATCAGCGCACTCTCATCAAGTGAGCGATCCGGCATCATGGATCCAATGTGTAATGTCATATTAACCTCTTTTTTAAAAGTTTAAGCAAAATACTTGCCAATATTTTATTTTAGATTGTAAGAGGATAAGGTTAGGCTAATAAAAAAACCGTTTGTTACATTACTGTTTGAATTTATAGATATTTTTTAATGAACAGCGGATATGGTAATTATTAAGCAAGCACACAAAGAACAATTAGATGAAGTCCTATAGTCAAATGATTGTTGTAAAACATACAAAATATCAACAAATCAAAAATCAATGAGGTCAAAAGAATCAATGGGGTCAGACTCGATTGATTTTGAATTGAGCTGATTTCCTGTCTCCGCCTCTGGCAGCGGGCTCTACCCGCCGAGCCAGTTGCAATTGAATCTGTTCCTTGAATCGGCTGTCTCCTAATGCCCAAGCCTTGTTGGTCGCATTCCTGATTTCGCTTATCTGGGTTTTAGAAATCGCCTGATTGAATAGTGCTCTATAGGCTGCCTGACGTTTGCTGTCGCCATTGTTCAACCGTTGAAATTCAAAATGAGGTGTAACCACGTCATCGGCTCGTCCCAACGCATTAAAATGATAACTCGACCACGGATAGTCGGCCGGGTCGGCAACCATGCCGGCACGTACCGGGTTTAATTCGATATAGCGCATGCAGGTCAGCAAGTACGATTCGCTGTCGATTAGCGTTGCCTTATAGCGGCCTTCCCAGAGCGTACCGGTGCGTTGGTAACAGTAATTAAAGTATTGCACATAATACCGACCCAGCATTTGCAGGGTTTTGCCCAGACTGACTTCGGAGAAAGGAGTCATCAGCAAATGGATATGATTGGTCATCAGCACATAGACATGTACCTGATAATCATGGTTTTTGCAGGCTGCCTGAAGTTTTTCCAGATAAAAGCGATAATCCGCATCGCAGCAGAAAATTTCGGAACGATTGTTACCTCGAACGAGAACATGCTGTAGTTGGCCAGGAATGATCATTCTCGGGAGACGAGCCATGAACTTAATCCTAAAAGAAACACAGCCGGTAGATTAGCTGGGTTTTAATCAAAAAATCAATCGAGTCTGACCCGAATGGCACTTACTTAAGCTTTTTCGGATGCCCATATTTTTTCACTTCCTCCCTTGC
>JAQTLI010000461.1 GCA_028714995.1 Methylobacter sp.
TGCTCAGTAAGGTGGCCATTCCTGCTACGCAGATTTACACCATGCCTGCCGAAATGGGCGGTGAATCGGCTGCCGCCTTCTACCAACCGCTGGTTGCAGCCGCCCTGCCGTTTGACATGGTGCTACTGGGTATGGGAGAAGATGGTCATGTTGCCAGCCTGTTCCCCGGCCACGAACACGCTCAGGATAAGCTCGTGCATGCCGTGCACAACTCACCCAAGCCGCCATCGGAGCGTGTTTCTATCAGTGCAGGCGGCTTGAGTACTAGCCACGAAGTCATTTTTCTCATTACCGGCAGCAACAAGCAAAAAGCAGTCAAACGCTGGAAACAAGGCGAAGACTTGCCGGTAGCCAGTATCCAGCCAGAAAATCCTATTGATATATATTGTGCAGGAATAACTGCATAGTGTAACCAGGCCTGTTCTGTCATCGGACTATTGCAGTCAGCATGATCACGCTTGTTATGGTTTTTTTGCGCCAGATTATTGTGTGTAATCACCAGCTTGCATTATCATATCCAGTTATTTAAAAGGACAACAAAATGCTTATCAAAGACACTGAAATTGCTGACATCAACACGCCTACTGGTGATATGCGGCTGCATATTTTTCGCCCAGCGGCCCCAGGAAAATATCCTGCCGTCCTGATGTATTCAGAAATATTTCAAGTAACAGCCCCTATTCGCCGCACTGCCGCAATGCTTGCCGGACATGGTTTTATTGTTGCTTGCCCGGAAATTTACCACGAGCTTGAGCCAGCAGGCACAGTGCTTGCCTATGATGAGGAAGGCACTACCCGAGGCAATGAGTACAAGACCACGAAAGAACTGTCTTCCTATGACAGTGACGCACGCGCAGCGCTTGATTATCTGAAATCACGCGAAGACTGCACCGGCCGTCTCGGTGTGATGGGTATTTGCATTGGCGGTCATCTCGCGTTTCGCGCTGCCATGAATCCAGACGTATTAGCTACAACCTGCTTCTATGCTACGGATATTCACAAAAAAGGACTGGGACGGGGCAAAAACGACAACTCCCTGGAACGCGCTGGTGAAATCAAGGGTGAACTCCTGCACATTTGGGGGCGCCAGGATCCGCACATTCCGCTGGAAGGCCGCAACCTGCTAAAAGCCCGTCTTGAAGAAGTAGGCGCCCGATTCACATGGCATGAGTTCAATGGTCAGCATGCTTTCATGCGCGATGAAGGTCCGCGCTATGATCCAGCGTTAGCCTTACAAAGCTGGGGATTGTTACTCGAATTATTTCATCGTCGATTGGGTTGGGGCGATCTTGATGTGGCAGCAGATACCGCTCCTGCTGAAAGTCGCCACTAATAAAAACACCGGAAAATTCGGCAGTTGTGGATGGGAGAGGCTTCGCCTTGGCACACCGCTCCCCTGCTCTTTCCTAATCCACATGGATGTGGGTTATGCAGGAACAGTTGCCGACGAGCAAAATATCTGTCCGTCTAGTCATAAAGCGCCGACTTTTGGCGGTCCCGATCAGCGCGGCTAATACCCTCTGGAGCACAAGAGTCGTGCCATCTATTAGAATGTGGCAATCTGTAAAGCCGTTGCGGCTACTGTGCTTGTCAGCTTGATCCAGTAATTTCATCAATCCAGCCCAGCTTGTCATCCATAGAACCAGCTCGCCAATGCTGACCAGAATGCGAGCCTCCAAGGCGTCTAGTAGCTCTTTGTTTGATATAATATATTTATTAGTTTCCACTTGCTTCTGAATAACCTGTAAGGCCGGTGAATATCCAACAGAGGTGCTTCAGCAGGGTGATTTCCAGAGCAGTATTTTGTACCGGCGATAACATTCATTTTTATTAAGCGTGCTGCTTAAAAATGAAGTTATTCCTGTCGGCATAAAATGGATAATGTGAATTCCAAGAAGTACTAAATAAGAGACTATAAACTTTCAATCGTGGCAAAGTTACCCTATTCTTTATGCCATGTTTTTAAACCAGATAAGAAGAAATCATGACTGAAGCCGCTGCTTTATTTTCCAATGCAAAACTTGTAATTCCAGGTGGCGTAAATTCGCCGGTCCGATCTTTTAGTGGAGTAGGTGGTACGCCGGTTTTTATCGACCATGCCAGTGGCGCTTATATTTACGACAGTATGGGCAATAGTTATATCGATTATGTCGGCTCCTGGGGGCCCATGATTTTAGGGCATGCCCATCCTGAAGTTATTGCGGCTGTTAAGCATGCCGCTGAAAAAGGCCTGAGTTTCGGTGCGCCGACTGAGATTGAAACGCAAATGGCTAGGCGGGTCTGTGAGTTGGTCCCGTCTATTGAACTGGTCAGAATGGTCAGTTCCGGCACAGAAGCGACCATGAGCGCGATTCGTTTGGCAAGAGGCTATACCGGTCGGGATAAAATCGTTAAATTCGAAGGCTGTTATCACGGCCATTCGGATTCATTATTGGTTAAAGCCGGTTCCGGCGCTTTAACCTTCGGCGTACCCAGCTCTCCCGGCGTACCGGCAGCCGTTGCTGAAAATACCATTACCTTGACTTATAACGACAGTGCGTCGATCGAGGTCCTGTTTGCCGAAATAGGTGAACAGATCGCCTGCATTATCGTTGAGCCGGTCGCCGGCAATATGAACTGCATTCCGCCTGTGCCGGGTTTTCTGGAAACCTTGCGTCAGGTCTGCGATCAGTACAACAGCGTGCTGATCTTCGATGAAGTCATGACCGGTTTTAGAGTCGGCCTGAGCGGTGCGCAGGGTCTTTATAACGTTAAACCCGATTTAACCACGCTGGGTAAAATCATCGGCGGCGG
Source organism: Methylobacter sp. (assembly GCA_028714995.1). Classification (GTDB taxonomy): domain Bacteria; phylum Pseudomonadota; class Gammaproteobacteria; order Methylococcales; family Methylomonadaceae; genus Methylobacter_A. The sequence goes on from JAQTLI010000461.1 coordinate 2,794, forward strand.
CATGCCGGTCGGCGCCTTTGGCGGCTCGCGTAAGATCATGGAGTATCTTGCTCCGCTCGGCCCTGTCTATCAGGCTGGTACGCTTTCGGGTAATCCAGTCGCCATGGCTGCCGGTTTAAAAACGCTGGAATTAATCGACCAGCCCGGTTTTTACCAAGCGTTGACTGCAAAAACCGAAAAACTGGCGTCAGGTTTGAAGGCTCGCGCTAATCAGGCGGGCATAGCCCTGTCGACCAATACGGTGGGAGGCATGTTCGGCCTGTTTTTCAGTGCAGAAGAACAGGTATCTAAGTTTGCCCAAGTCATGCAGTGTGACCAAAACTTATTCAAACGCTTTTTCCATGCCATGCTGGAGGAAGGG
>JAQTLI010000462.1 GCA_028714995.1 Methylobacter sp.
ATAAGGTTTCCAGGGAGCAACCGCGTCGGCGTAGGATTTAACGAAGCTCAAGCCTTCGTCGGTCACCAAGTCCGCGAAAGTCCGCGCATCGCCGGTCACCACGAAGTCATAAGGTTGTTTGTAAGGTGCGACTAACGAGATCGAACCGTCGGCATTGACATCGTCGGCATCGACCAATTGCACCAATGGAATGTCTGTCTTGCGGCTCAGGTATTGCAGATTGCTAACCTCGAAAGACTGAATGAACACCGGCGCGCAGGCACTGTTGCCGTATTCTGTATGCAGTTTTTTCAACAGTTTGTTTTCGAAGTAGTTCAAACCATACAAAGTATGATTATCGGCATCCTTGACGTTGGCGTGATAGGTGGAATGCTTGATTTCAGGATAGATACCGATAGTGCGGCCGGTTTCCTTGCTTTTGCTTTTGGCCAGCGCGATCACTTCGTCCAGGGTCGGGATTTGAAACAGACCGTTGTATTGTTGATCACGATTGGCGCGAGCTTGAATGGCATGCAGGGTTTTTATTTCGGCTAGTGTAAAGTCGGTCGCGAACCAGTCGTCGTATTCGACGCCGTCGACTATGCGTTTGGTTTTGCGGTCGGCAAATTCAGGATGGCTGGCCACGTCGGTGGTGCCGCCTATCATCGGTTCATGACGGGCGATCATGTGACCGTCTTTGGTCAGCACCAGATCGGGTTCGATGTAGTCGGCGCCCATTTCGATAGCCAAAGTGTAGCCTTCGATAGTGTGCTCGGGGCGGTAACCGGCGGCGCCACGGTGACCGATGACGATAGGTTTCTTACTCATATAATCGCTATGCTCCAAATCTGACTGCGCATTTGCAACGTTTTGAAAGCCTAGTATAGCGAGCATCGCCGCTGCCAATGCGGTTGGTTTGTAGAATTGAGTTAACATGGTTTACGCCCTCTTTTGTTTGTTTTATGGAATTGGTTTTATGTTTCATGTGCTCGCAGACAATTGCCGAAACGGCGCATAGCCGCCTCGGCAACAGAGCTATCAATCGCGGCCTTGTTCTGGTTCAGCCGGCAGGGTTTTGCTGAACACGGTAGCGCCGTTGATGTCTTTCAGGTCGACAGTCATAGCCCGGCTTTTTTTGTCGATATTGACTTCGCCAAAGAACTGCAAACCTGCATAAGGTGACAGATTGACCTGACCTGCTGGTGGGGCCTTGGTGAATACCACTTGCGGTCCGAAAGTACCATCGGTGCTGTTAGGACCAAAGGAACCGGCATTCAGTGGACCGGCTACAAATTCCCAAAAAGGAGTAAAATCCTTAGTTTGGGCTTTGCCTGGATCGTAGTAATGAGCCGCCGCATAATGCACATCGGCGGTCAGCCAGACGATGTTATTGACATGTTGATGTTTGATGAAACTCAGCAGATCGGCTATCTCCAGCTCCCGTCCGGCAGCTGGCCCGTCATTGCCGTTGGCGACGGCTTCCCAGCGCTGCGGCGGGGTATGATCGAAGTCATCGCTGATGTTGAGACCGATGGGCATATCGGCGGAAATCACTTTCCAAGTGGCGTCGGAATGTTTCAGTTCATCCTTCAGCCAAGCCAGTTGTGCTTCACCGAGGAACGCCGTTTCGGCACTTTTCTGGGTTTGCAGATTACCGGTATTGGGGCCTCGATAACTGCGCATATCCAGCACAAATACGTCCAGCAGTTTGCCGTATGAGATTTTCCGGTAAATACGTTCCGATTCTTCGGCATCGTGAGGGCGTAGCGGCGCATATTCGTGGAAAGCTCTGGAAGCACGGGCAATCAAGGTAGGTACGTCCTTGACAGTGTAACGACTGTCATTCGTCAGATCCTTGGAATCCGACCAGTTATTGACCACTTCATGATCGTCCCATTGCCAGATTTGCGGCACTTCGGCATTGAAGCGGCGCAGGTTTGCGTCCAGCAGATTGTATTTGTAGCGCCCACGGAATTCGTTGAGAGTTTCGGCTACTTTGCTGACTTCCGGGGTGACAAGGTTGGTCCAGACTTGGCCGTTTTCAGCAGGTTTACTGGCAGGAATGGGGCCGTCGGAATACACATTGTCGCCGCTTTGAATGAAGAACTGCGGTTCGACCTGACGCATGGCTTCATAGATTTTCATGCCGCCGAAGCTCTCATTGATGCCCCAGCCCTGACCGGCAGTGTCGCCGCCCCAGATGAAGCGGATGTCATCGCGTTTGCCGATGGTATGGAAATGGCCGCTGACCGGTTCGCTTTTGTTACGGTTATTGGTTAAATCCTCGAACCAAACCTGAACGTATATGTTTTTACCTTCTGGGAGGCCGGTCAAATCCTGTCTCGCGGTAAAATCAGTCTCTTCCATCGCGTATGGACCGCGAATGGTAACTGCGTCGGTGAACTGGTCGTTGAAGGCATATTTCACCATCATGCGTGAAGCCCTATCGGCTCGGCTCCAGATTATGGCGCGGCCCGGCGCTAAATCGCCGATTTGTATGCCTTGTTCCATGAGTGGTACATCTGCTGTGTCGGCATTGCCTGTCAAAGGTAACAGTAAAGATAATGCGACGATTGCCGCAGCCAGACCGGCTGGATTTGGAAAGTAGCGAAAGTTTTGACTGCGCATAGCGATAACTCCTAGGCTAAGTTGATGAGATTAAGATTATAGGCAGCACTAAATGACAGGACGGTTAACCGTAAATGACAGGTTCATTAAGATTGGTTACACGTTCATTTCAGAATGCTATGTAAAAGTTTTTTGAGACTCTTTGAATAAGTGAATAAGGCTTTGCAGCGGATGCTATTTGGCGGTCAAAATGTTGCGAGATGGTTGAGTTTGGTAGTTAATCAATACAGCGGAAAAGTAATTGTCAATGGGGTCGTCCCATTCTTAGGCAAAGCTTGCCATAAAATGACTCTTGATAATGTAGAGGAGAAATTCCCAAGCCGAAAGCTTGGGAACTGGGGATATGTCATATTTAGTCGGCGAATACAGTGTGTGACATTGGTATCGAAGCTAAACATGGCAACGGTATTTTGGCTTTGAAGGAGTACAGGAAGCGTAACGTTAGTGGAGCGGTGTACGACGACCCCCGCGTAGCCGTAGCGGTCGGGCGTTTTGACGAAGTTGTAGCGTTAGCGGAAGCGTAGTCAAAATGCAAGACCATCC
>JAQTLI010000463.1 GCA_028714995.1 Methylobacter sp.
TCAATATGCGCGATCTGCGTGTACTTGAAGTTCACGAACTATGGGTGCATCTGGGCACTACGCTGAATGGCCTGGCTCCACCTTATTGCACGTTTCTCGGCAAAGGGCCTCCTTCAGCGACCGTCACTCAGGAAGGACTGGCAGTATTGATGGAGATATTAACCTTCAGTTCTACGCCCAACCGGCTGATGCGCCTGATTAACCGGGTACGCGCCATCACGCTTGCCGAAGAAGGCGCAGACTTCATGGACATATTTGATTTTTTTAAAGATAAAGGCCTGGACAACGAAGAAAGCTATACGCTCAGTAGCCGGGTATTTAGAGGCAGCAGTTCAGATGGCATGCCGTTTACCAAAGACCTCACCTATATCAAAGGCTTCGTACTGACCTATAACTTCATGCGCTTGGCGGTCAGCAAGGGCAAACCGGATCGAATTCCCTTGCTTTTTTGCGGTAAAACCATGCTTGAAGATATGAAGGTGCTGGTAGATCTGGTTGAAGAAGGCACGGTCATAGCGCCACACTTTCTACCGCCACAGTTCAAAGACCTGATGGGTCTTTCGGCCTGGTTGAGTTTCAGCCGCTTTATGTCATCAATGAGTTTCCGGCAACTGGAACAGGACTATGCCAATGTTCTATGATCAAAGCCGCATCAAAGACTGAGGCTGAGCCAATTTTATTAATTTGAGCAATTTTATATAGCCTTAAAACCGTTATTTATGAATATAATTAGTACGTTTTTAGCGCATAAACACTTTAAGCTTCAGCATAAACCCTATTCAAAGGATGCACTCGATTTGCCTTTATGCTGGACAATAAAAATAACAAAAAGGTAACCCTATGAACAAACCAAGCTTACTAGCTATCTTTTTTACCGCTTTTTTCTTTAATGTTAACGCGGCAAATGCAGCAGAGCATCATAGCGGCCATGGTGGCGGTGGCGGCGGCAGTGAAAATTCCTGCATAAAACCACGACTAGACAAATTTTTTCCCCCACATTTAGAAACTGCTGCACCGGGATCAACATTTTCTTTTATGGCTTTCAATATTGCCAAGCCTGAGCAAATCAGCGTAACCGTAAAAACAATCCCCGTTAAAGTAACTATAGAAGATAAAGAAAGTTTTTTACTAGTAAAGGGAACATTACCAGAATCACTAAACAACACAGTCGCAAGAGTTGATATCAAAGTTGATGCAGGCTCTTCAAGATGTAGCGCTGAAGATGGCTGGCTGGTGAAAATTTCCGACTAACAGTCATTATTTTGTAGGCGCGCCAAAGATTATTCAAGCACCGAAAAAGGCGCGCGTGGCACGCCCTACTCATCCCTCTCAACCGCTATAGTGATATAAAATTTTATGTCTGAAAACCAATCGATAAAACAATGTGTAGCCTACTGCCTGGCGCAACGTTTTGATATCAGCGCATTAGCAAAACTGCTATCAGACTCAACGTTGATAAGAATTATTAAAGGCGCATTGCTGATCGAGGACAATCACTCCTGGTCGGTGGTATTTGCCTATGGCGCTGTTGTGCACTGGAATGTCAGTTCAGAACAGCAGCTCAAGCTGCATCAGTTATTATTGGATCATGCAGAAAATCCGCTGACTTCCATAGAGGAAGACCATTTCACTTTCGCACTCGATTGCCCAAGCACTCGCATTGTTGAAGATCATATTGAAATCGAGTCTTCGGATCCCATTTTAATATTTTCATTATCCCAAGGCATGGCGCAGTCGATTAAGCTGGCCTCTTTTGAAACCAATGCCATCACAACCATCAACAATACCAGCTACATTCCCAGATCATTAGCTGAAAATGGAAGAATCCAGTTAAGCCGCCATAAAATCGCAAAAATCCGCGGACAGCTCTTTTTAACCAAAAGCGATATCATTTTGAATTATGACTTGCTGGATACGCCTGATTTCTTTTGGGAATATCCGGAATATGAATCCTTTTACGGAATCACTGCAAAATACCTGGAAATAGCCCAGCGGACTGAAGTGTTGTCAAAAAAGCTTGAAACCATCCATGAATTATTTGAAATGCTGGCAGATGAGCAAAAACACAGGCATTCATCAATACTGGAATGGATTATTATCTGGCTGATTGCTTTTGAAATAGGCATGACGATAGTTGACAAAGTATTCTAAAAAATTAAATCCACCATGCTCAGCTACCGACATTCCTTTCATGCAGGCAATTTTGCCGATGTTTTAAAACACATCATCCTGATACAAAGCCTTGAATACCTAAGAAAAAAAGACAAATCCTTCTGTTGTATCGATACCCATGCAGGTCCCGGCAAATATGAGCTGGACGGCGACTACGCATTAAAAAACAGGGAATTTGAAAACGGTATCGGTAAGTTATGGCAACGCAACGACTTACCGGAATGCGTTGCCCACTATGTCAACCTTATCAAACGCTTTAACAGCCCTGACAAATTAACCCGCTACCCCGGCTCGCCTTTAATTACCAAGCAATTGCTGCGCGACAAAGACCGGCTGTGTTTATTCGAGCTGCATAACACCGAGATAAAGCTGTTAAATGCCGTAGCCGACAAAGACAAGCGCATCAACGTATTTCACGCCGATGGTTTAAAAAGCTGCTTAAAGTTGTTGCCCCCATTCGAGCGCAGGGGTCTGGTACTGATTGATCCTTCTTATGAAATAAAAAGCGATTACCAGCAGGTTGTTGAATCGCTGATCACCATGCACAAACGCTTCGCTACAGGCACTTATGCACTCTGGTATCCGGTAGTTGACCGCAGCCGCAATCTGGAACTTGAGCGCGCCATCCTGGCCAGCGGCATCAAAAATGTGCAGTTATTTGAACTGGGCATACGGGCGGACAGCGACGAGCATGGCATGACTTCCAGCGGCATGATCGTCATCAATCCTCCGTGGACTTTAGCGGCTGAAATGAAAAAGGTTTTGCCCTGGCTGGCTGATGTTCTGGGCATTAATGGCGAAGGCTTTTACCGGATACAGACCCTGGCTGATGAATAGCCATGTAGGGCGGATAGAACAGCGCTGCCCACCCTACCTTAAAATAAAATGTATAATTACGACCCCTGATACACAAATCCATTTCAAAAACGCACCCAACACATACAGACCCAATGTCCACAGATAACCAACCTGCATCA
>JAQTLI010000464.1 GCA_028714995.1 Methylobacter sp.
AGTATCCCGGCGTGCTGATGTGGTTGGTTGTAGTAGGGGTGTGGCTGCGGTTTGGCCTTGTGGCTACGTACTACTCAGCCAAGCGTGCTGGGCGAGGGTTGGGGCTTGGACATGGCTGATGCCACTGCCCAAAACCGTATAGGTGTTCTTGGCGCGACTAGTTTAGTAGGGGCATGTCTACTGCCGCTGTTGACTGAGGCAGGATGGCAGGTGACGGCGTTCTCGCGGCGGGCGGTTGAGAAACTCGATGACGGAGTAAAGTGGCGGCAGTTGCCATTGGCCGAATGTCCTTTCCTCCAGTCCTCTGATAAAACTACTAGCCATTCAGCCAGACGGTCAGAGGACGGCAGCCAAGTCGCTGGTTTTCCCCAAAAGGGCGAGGAAGTTATGCCTTACTGGATTTGTGTTGCACCTATTTGGGTATTGCCTGATTATTTTGGCCTGTTTGATGCGCAGGGCGCGCGGCGCGTGGTGGTGGTGTCTTCTACCAGTCGTTTCACCAAGGATGATTCCACCGACCCGGAAGAACAAGCCATAGCTCTCCGGCTTGTGGATGCGGAAACACGCTTGCAGGAGTGGGCGGAAAGTCGCGGGGTGGAATGGGTGATTCTGCGGCCCACACTGATTTATGGTTTGGGGCGGGATAAAAATATCGCCGAGATTGCGCGCTTTATCCACCGTTTTAGTTTCTTCCCTTTGTTTGGCAAAGCAACCGGCTTGCGCCAGCCTATTCATGCAACGGATGTAGCTGGCGCATGCCTGGCCGCTTTACAGGCACCTTGCGCGGCGAACCGGGCGTACAACATTTCCGGTGGCGAGACGCTCACTTACCGGGACATGGTCGTTCGTGTGTTTTCTGTCCTCGACCGCCGTCTGCGCTTGCTGACTGTCCCGCTCTGGGCTTTTCGCCTAGTGGTGGCTATGCTGCGCCACCTGCCTCGTTATCGGCAGTGGTCGACTGCAATGGTCGAGCGTATGAACCGTGATTTGGTGTTCGATCACGCCGAAGCGGCGCAAGACTTGGGCTTTAAGCCTAGGGCATTTGTGCTGGCGGCAGGGGACTTGCCTACATGATTATGCTGAGTTGGTGATGGCCAAGAGTTCACTGCTTGGTTGGGATTTGCTTGATAGTGTCGTCTGGCCACTTCAGACTACACTGGTCACACATCCGTGAACCAACAGGAGGATTGAAGTCATGAATAAGAAAATCAAGGCCAATACGGTCAAGCGCTTTCCTTATGACATCGTAGTGTAGTGTGCTCAAAGAGTATTTGCCTCCGACCTTATCAAATTACAACTTCAGCCCCAAATTATGCGCTATTGGACGAGCACTACCTTTTAAAGATATACTTCAATTGTACAATAAATTACCAACTGTATTTTCTGTTAACACTGACCACTTAAATTGTGGGGGATTACAGCTTGAAAGTGGAAAATTATAATGGCATATGAATCATTGCTAACTGTCTTGCAAGATAAACAGAAACTTTCTGCCGCAGAATTGAAAAAAGTTGAGCGAGTACAAAAAACTTCTGTATCAGAAAGTGTGCCGCAGTTATTGGTTAAGTTGGGGTTGTGTTCGGAGCTGGATGTGGCCGATGCTTTTGTTGCGTCCGGCCAGTTTGAAAAGGTTGCCCCTGATCAGTATCCGCTGGAGATGCAACTGCCTGAAACCGTGCCGTTGCGGTTTTTAAAGCACTATCATGTGATTGGTTTGAATGATAATGACGACATTACCGTTGCCCTTATGGATCCGGAAGACCGGTTTGTGATTGATGCGTTAAAACTGGCGACAGGAAAAAACATCATTGCCAAAGTCGGTTTGCTTTCAGAAATTGATGCGGCGCTGGAAGTGCAGTATGGAGAAGGCCGCTCACAAATGGATAAACTCGTTGATGACCTGACAGTCGATGATCTGGGCGAGGAAGATCTAGAGCATTTAAAAGACCTGGCCAGTGAAGCACCTGTGATCAAAATGGTCAATCTGATCATGCAGCGGGCAATTGAAACTAGAGCATCTGACATTCACATTGAACCCTTTGAAGAATCCCTAAAGATCAGGTTACGAGTGGATGGCGTTTTGAAGGAGATAGATGCGCCGTCGGTCAAATCCACGGCAGCGGTGATTTCACGTATCAAGATTATGGCCAAGCTGAACATCGCCGAACGCCGTCTGCCGCAGGATGGTCGCATCAAGGTGCAGATGTTGGGCAAGGAGCTGGATTTGCGGGTTTCGACCATACCGACGATGTACGGGGAAAGCGTGGTGATCCGCTTGCTGGATAAGGAAAATACCGTGCTGGATTTTGCCGCGCTTGGCTTTTCCGGCAAGCATCTACAGCAGTTTATTGATGTGCTATCTCAGCCGCACGGCATTATCCTGATTACCGGCCCTACGGGTAGCGGAAAGTCCACTACGATGTATGCCGCGTTAAAACAGCTCAACACCTCCGAGCGAAAAATCATCACCGTTGAAGATCCGGTTGAATACCAGATGGATGGGGTCAATCAGATTCAGGCAAAACCGCAAATAGGCCTGACCTTTGCGTCGGCGTTGCGTTCTATCGTGCGACAAGATCCCGATGTCATCATGATTGGTGAAATGCGCGATCTGGAGACCGCAAGAATCGCCGTGCAATCAGCGTTAACCGGCCATTTAGTGTTATCGACGCTGCATACTAATGACGCGGCCGGCGGTGTAACCCGATTACTGGATATGGGCCTCGAAGAATATCTGCTTACCTCCACTGTTAACGGCATCTTGGCACAACGTCTGGTAAGAAAACTGTGTCCCGAATGCAAGCAAAGCTATACGCCATCCCCGGACATTGTCGAGGGCATGAGGTTAAGACGGTTTGCACCGGATGGCGATATTGTTTTATACAAACCGGTCGGCTGCGCGTCTTGCGGGGGCTTGGGTTACCGTGGGCGGCTGGCCATTATTGAGTTTCTGCAAATGACTGATCCTCTCCGTAAATTAATTATGGCGCATGAAGAAGCCGGAGCCATTCAAAGGCTTGCTATTGAAGAAGGCATGACCACGATGTATGAAAACGGCTTGGTTAAAGCCATACAAGGGATTACTACTCTTGAAGAAGTGCGGCGGGTAACGTCGGAAACATAACATGTTATTTTCC
>JAQTLI010000465.1 GCA_028714995.1 Methylobacter sp.
GAGCGGCAGACATGATTAATATTCGACCAGAATATCTTCATCCCTGACTATCATCTGGCAAGCCAAACGCCAGGGCGATGGTAAATCATCAACAATCATTTTCTCCATTTCTTCTTTGCTGATTTTTCCGCTAGATAGCAGCACTGCCTTCTCTTTTTCAGTTAAAGGGCCGCCCATGCGCTGGTGTTTTTGATCAACACTGCTGACTTTTACCAGACAGGTGCCACATTCCCCATCCTCGCATTCATAATTGATCGGAATTTTATTTTCCCGTGCCAGCTTCAGTAGTGATTCTGTATGGCTACCTGCTACGGCATAGACGGTTTTGTCCCGGTATTCGGGATTTGAAAAAGTAACTAAAGCCATGATTTACTCCTTATGAGTGTGATGTGTTGTCGTATGTTTTCGCATAAGAATTCATACCAATGTTTATTCTTATCTGTGCATTCCCACGTTGAGCGTGGGAATGAGGAACGTGTTTTTTAAACCGGCCTGACCTTAATTATTCCGCCCAGCACCTGCGCCTGACATGCCAGCCGGTTATGTTTACCGGCCATGTTTTCGCGCAGGATTTTATCTTCAAGTACAGACGGCTCGGTCAGATTGTTCCAGCCTTCCGTTACCTTCATAAGACAGGTTCCGCAATCGCCTTCACGGCAGCCGTAAGTAATACCTGAACCGACCTTTTCGGAAATTTCGATAATCCGCGTACCGGCAGGTGCCGAAACAGTAATATTAATATCTTCAAAGGTAATTGACGCTTTCGCCATTGCTACTCTCCTGGTGTGTTAAAAAAATATTAAGCAAGATCAGCCATATCAATCACTTTGGATTGTCTTAAACCCAATAGATCCTGTGCCATTTCATGCCCGAATTCACGACAGAGTTCGATTTCTTCTTCGGTCGGAATTAACTTGATGCGTATTCCCGGAATGGGAACACGCAATTTGAGACCGCGTAAGCGATCTTCAACCATTTTCACGCCTTCCCCGGTCCAGCCATACGAACCGAAAACGCCACCCAGCTTTGACTTGAGATTGATAACAGCCAGAGAGGACAATAAATCCCACACCGGTTTAACCGCATCGCCGTTGATGGTCGGTGTGCCAAAGAGGATGCCGTCCGCACCTTCTATTAAATCGACAAACGGCGCTATTTCACTGCCTTCCAGGTCGTATAAAGAGACGCGTACATGCTCCACAGCCATTGCGCCTTCATAAATAGCTTCGGCCATGCGCCGGGTGTTGCCGTAGGAGCTGATATAAAAGATCAGCAGGGTTTTTTCGCCTGCACTGATTTTGCTTTGCAAAGCAGGGCTTGATAATTCACGATAGCGCTGCACATACCGTTGCGGTTGATCGCATAGTAGGGGGCCGTGCGCAGGCAAGATTTTATTCAACGGTAGTGATTCAATCAGAACCAGCGCCCGATTTACGTACTCTTTAAACGGCCGCATGATGTGGGCATAGTAATATTCAAACGAAAAGCGGAAGTCGCCGACTTCATCGTTAAACAGGCGCACATCACAAAAATGGCAGCCAAACACATCGCCTGAAAACAGGGTTTTTTCTTCCTCCAAGTAAGTGCATTGGGTATCCGGCCAGTGCAAATAAGGGGTGTGGAAAAACGTTAAGGTGCGATCGCCCAGCGATACCTTGTCACCGGTCATTACCGGCGTAAAATCAAATTCATCCTGCTTCAATAGGGCTTTGAGCATGGATTGCGCTTTCTGGGAAATGTAAAGCTGGGCTTGCGGCGCGCGACGCATCAGTTCGGGCAATGCGCCGGTATGATCGGGTTCCAGATGATTCAGGACGATGACTTTGATTTCGTCATAATCGGCAATGGACTCCAAACGGGCAAAAAAATCATCAGCAAAACTTTCTTTGACGGTATCGATAACCGCAACGCCTTCGCTGCCTCTAACCACATAGGCATTGTAAGTGGTGCCGTTGGCTGTTTTTAAAATGATATCAAAGGTGCGTAAATTTGGGTCCAGGGCGCCTATCCAGTGCACCCTTTCCGACAATGGAACTGACAGGGGTACGCTATCAATAGCTAAGAGCGGTGGCTTACTCATGACCGCAGCTTTCTTGTGCAAGCGGGCGAGGGCAGCTTTCCATATTCTGATTGGCATCATCGATTTCTTTCAAGCCGATCCAGCCATCGACCGCCTGCTGATCGAATCCCGCCATCAAGCTGTCGCCAACTTGCATCAAGGGACGGCGTATCAATAGCGGATTTTCCAGCATCAGCGCCAAGGCTTCTTGTTCTGTCAGCTTATCAGGTTCAATTTCTCCCAGTTTGATAGCAGGCGCGCTATAATTGAACCAGTCCCGCACCGCCAGCTCACCGAAAAAAGTACGCAAGCGGTCAGGTTGCCAGGCTTCAGTTAATAAATTTCTTGCTACAACCTGATGGCCCGCTGCTGCTAACAGTATCTTTTGCCGGGTATTGTTACTACAGCCGGGTTTTTCATAAAAAGTGACAGTAGCCATCAGCGGTGTCCTTAATTAGTGGGACTTTAACTCGGCCATTGCTTCCGCCATTTTTTCCGGCGGAATGCCGGTCAATGATCCGGGTGGGTTAATCTCCTCACCTAGAGAATTCAATATCGCACCTTCAATCGGGCAAATACTGGCACATTGATAAACCGGAAAATCACCCTCGCATTCGGTGCATTTTTTACTATCAACCAAAAAATGCGGTTTGGCTTCATAAATGGCGTTGCTTGGACAAACCGGTTCACAAGCAAAGCAATTTACGCAAGATTCAATAATTTTTACTGCCATAACAAACTCCTGAAATAGGGTACGCATCGTGTACCTTTTGCCGCATTGAAAATAGGGTACGCGATGCGTACCCTACGACTGTTATGCACTCGCCCTGACTGTTTCAGGATTTTCATCCAGCTTACCCGCTGCTGCCATCTCCTTGTAAACCGCCAGCACGGCTTCTTCGATGGGTTCCATCGCATGTTCGCCGTTAGGCATGATGCCTGCCGCTTCCAGCATTTCCCAAGGCTCATAACCGACTTTGGAACACAACACCGCTTCGCATCCTGCCAACCCGCGAATAGTCATTTGCAAAACGCTTTCACCGTCGCCGCAAGAAGTATCGCCGGCACAAT
>JAQTLI010000466.1 GCA_028714995.1 Methylobacter sp.
GGGTCAGGTTTTTTTTGGCGAATCCATGTTCCACACCAAGACTGATGCCTCCAAGGTAGTCTTCGCTACTCTTGTTGAACAACTTAAGTCATTGAATTACAAACTGATCGACTGCCAGGTGCATACTCGACACTTGGAAAGTTTCGGCGCTCAGGAAATTGACCGATCTGATTTCACAAAACTACTCAATCAATATTGCGACGTGCCTTCAAAGCATTTTCCATACCCGCTTTAGATAAGCATATACAATTCTTTTACAACCCAGATTGGTCAGCGATGCCAAAAATTGTTAACTCTATTTCTGCAATGTACACTCTATATCCCGTTATTGCCCCGCCTGTTTTTTAGACATCTAAAATATCTCTGAACCTTACCACACAACGCCCTGCACATGCCCTTCCTCTAGATACAGCTTCACTATTTTTTTTCGAATGACTAAATCAATTCGGCTGTTTTAACGTCACTAAAACACAACAAATGGGTTTTCTATGTTTTTACAAAGTTTTTAGGTTAAAATAGAGGGCTTTCGAAGCTGGACGAGTGAGCAGCGATGGTGACTTTAAAAAACGCTATCTCACTCGGCTTTGAGCTACCTGCATGTATCCGACGCATTTCATCCGCTCCGATGGCTACCGCCACCGCGGTCTTAGGTTGTGTGACTGCGGTTATGGTATGTAGCCCACCGCCCCGGCACGAGTCACCAAAAAAGTTTTTTATGCCCAACTTAGAGTAAAAACATGACAGATTTAGCGCTTTACAGAAACATCGGCATCTTCGCTCACGTGGATGCCGGTAAAACAACGACTACCGAACGAATTTTAAAACTCACCGGTAAAATCCATAAAATCGGCGAAGTGCATGATGGCGCGGCGACTACAGACTTCATGGAACAGGAACAGGAACGTGGTATCACCATTCAGTCCGCTGCGACCACCTGCTTCTGGAAAGACCATCGTTTCAATATCATCGACACTCCTGGACACGTTGATTTTACCATCGAAGTTTATCGTTCACTCAAAGTTCTTGATGGCGGTATCGGGGTTTTCTGTGGCTCAGGTGGCGTAGAACCTCAATCAGAAACCAACTGGCGTTATGCCAATGATTCTGAAGTTGCCCGAGTTATCTATATCAACAAACTGGATCGCATCGGCGCTGATTTCTATCGCGTAGTTAAGCAAGTTGAAGACGTACTCGGCGCTGTGCCATTGGTCATGACCTTACCCATTGGTACTGAAGACCAATTCTCCGGCGTAGTTGATCTGCTGACTCGTAAAGCCTGGATATGGGATGATTCCGGCGACCCAATGAACTACGAAATCAAAGACATTCCTGCCGACATGGTGGCTGATACTGAAAAATGGCGCGAAAAAATGATCGACCAGGTTGCCGATCAATTCGACGATGTCATGGAAAAATATCTTGAAGGCGAAGAGCCCGATATTGACACTATCAAGCGTTGTATCCGCAAAGGTACGATCAATCTGGATTTCTTCCCGACTTTCTGCGGCTCGTCTTTCAAAAACAAAGGCGTACAGTTAGTGCTTGACGGCGTTATCGATTACCTGCCTTGCCCAACTGAAGTTAAGCCACAGCCTGAAGTTGATCTGGAAGGAAACCCAACTGGTAGCTTTGCTATCGTCGATGCCGACAAACCGCTACGCGCCTTGGCATTTAAAATTATGGATGACCGTTTTGGCGCGCTGACTTTCTTGCGCATCTACTCTGGCAAACTGGAAAAAGGCACATCCGTACTTAATACTTTCACCGGTAAAACCGAGCGTATCGGTCGTATCGTGGAAATGCATGCTGATGCCCGTAATGAACTTGACTCTGCCCAAGCCGGTGATATTGTTGCGGTACTGGGTATGAAGAACGTGCAAACTGGTCACACGCTGTGTGATCCGAAATTCCCTGCAACATTGGAACCAATGGTCTTCCCTGATCCCGTTATCTCACTGGCGATTTCACCGAAAGACAAAGCAGCTTCCGAAAAAATGGGTATCGCACTGGGTAAAATGATTCAGGAAGATCCTTCTTTCCACGTTGAGACCGATGAAGACAGTGGCGAAACCATTCTTAAAGGTATGGGAGAACTGCATCTTGACATTAAAGTTGACATTCTGAAACGTACACACGGCGTTGATGTTATCGTTGGTAAACCACAAGTGGCTTATCGCGAAACCATTACCAAATCTGTTGAAGACGAATACACCCACAAGAAACAATCAGGTGGTTCAGGTCAATACGGTAAGATCAACTACAGAATTGAGCCAGGTGAACCCGGTAGCGGCTTTGTCTTTGAATCAGCGGTTACTGGCGGTAACGTACCACGTGAATACTGGCCAGCGGTGGAAAAAGGCTTCAAAAGCATGCTGGATAAAGGCGTACTGGCGGGTTTCCCTTGCCTGGACTTTAAAGTCATTTTAACCGACGGTGCTTTCCACGCAGTTGACTCATCTGCGATTGCGTTTGAAATTGCTGCGAAAGCGGCTTTCCGCCAATCTATCCCAAAAGCGGGACCTCAGTTGATCGAACCAATCATGAAAGTAGATACTTTCACACCATCTGATCATGTAGGTGATGTTATTGGTGACCTTAACCGTCGCCGCGGCATGATCAAATCTCAGGACGCTGGTGTGACAGGTGTTCGTATCAAGTCAGACGTACCGCTGAGTGAAATGTTCGGTTACATTGGTGACTTACGCACCATGACTTCTGGTCGTGGTCAGTTCTCCATGGAATTCTCGCACTACTTACCGTGCCCGAAAAACGTGGCTGATGAAGTTATCAAAGAAGTAACAGAACGCAACAAAAAGTAAGCTGGAATGAAATGCCGAGCAGCCTGTCTGCCCGGCATTTCATCTCACCCGCCTGCTCTACTGTATATTTTATATCGAAAAATATATCGAATTATATCTGCCGTATACCCTCTACTTTCTTCAAAGCACACCTGTCTACCCATCTTGTAAGTCAAAACTGACACTTTTCTGCTTGTCACATTCCTGTAATAAACATCTTCTATTCTAGGCGCAATCCTACTCTGACCAGCTGAAATATTACATGTCGATCCTCTACAACGAACTCAACAAAATCAGCAATGGTAAGCAATTAACGCCTCATTTT
>JAQTLI010000467.1 GCA_028714995.1 Methylobacter sp.
CTGAAGTTATCGAGCAACTTGAAGACGCTAGAAAATCATTACTCTCACAAGCTGACTTGAAAGAATTCATGAAAGCCAATCCGGTAACTGATGCTGAAATTAAAGCCGAATATGACAGCAAAGTCGCCGCCGAAAAGGGAACTGAATATAAGGCGCGTCATATCCTGGTTAAAACTGAAGACGAAGCTAAAAAACTAATCGCTGAACTAGGTAAAGGCGCTGATTTTGCCAAGTTAGCCAACAAGTATTCTTTAGATGCTAAAGAAACTCAAAATGGTGGCGATTTAGGCTGGTTTGTTACTAGCCAAATGGTTCCACCTTTCTCTGAAGCGGTTGTCGCTCTGGAAAAAGGCAAATACACGACCACACCCGTTAAAACACAGTTTGGCTATCATGTAATTTTAAAAGAAGATTCTCGCGCGGTAACACCACCGCCATTAGAAGCAGTGAGAGATCAACTGATGCCTTACTTGCAACGCCAAAAAGTCAAAAACATGCTGGAAGGTCTGCGTAAACAGGCACAAGTTGAAGTTTTGGTGCCGCTGACTGACGAAAAACCTAAGGCTGAAGCAACTGCGGCACCTGCTGAAAATGCCCCAGCAGAGCAACCCCCTGCTACAGAAGCTGCACCTGCTACAACCGAACAAGCAGCAGAGCCTGCAAAAGCTGTTAAAGCTACAACTGAGAAAGCCGTAGAAGCAGTTGAAGAGACAACTGAGAAAGGCGTAAAAGCAGTTGAAGAGACAACCGAGAAAGGCGTAAAAGCAGTTGAAGAGACAACCGAGAAAGCGGTAGAAGCAGCAAAAGAAGT
Source organism: Methylobacter sp. (assembly GCA_028714995.1). Lineage (GTDB taxonomy): Bacteria > Pseudomonadota > Gammaproteobacteria > Methylococcales > Methylomonadaceae > Methylobacter_A. Next base: position 812 of record JAQTLI010000467.1, read on the forward strand.
ACCTACTGAAAATAAAAAATAAGTTCTTTTACTTGAGTAGCAAAAGGGCGGTTTATCCGCCCTTTTTTATGCGATTTTTTCCAGATACTGCACTATAAGCTGAACACTGCGATTTCCCCTGAATTCATTTATGTCCAGTTTGTAAGCCGCCTTAATTTGCCGCAGACCTAACCAGTTCTCCGGCTGATCAACATAAAAAGCTATAGCATCTATTAACAAATCACCATAGGGTTTTCTCAGCACTAATTTAAGATGACGCTGTCCAACAATACGTGATTGAATAACGTCAAACATGCCGTCAAAAACAGGTTCCGGGAATTCCTGTCCCCAGGTACCGGCATTTTGTAATAAATCAGCGAATTCAATAGTCATTTCCGTTTCCGTCAACTCGCCATCAGAGTAAATTTTCTGATCCAGATCGATAGTTGCTATACGCTTTCTTACCATCTCATCAAAAGCCAGCGCAAACGGTGGATAATCATGCATTTTCAAACTCATTCCTGCCGCCATCGCATGGCCACCAAACTTACTCAGCAATTTAGGGTGTGCTGCGGCAATATCACTCAGTACGTCACGAATATGAACACCCGGGATTGAACGCGCGGAACCCTTTATTTCATTTTTTCCAGATGGCGCAAAAGCAATAACTGGGCGGTGTAACTGATCTTTTATACGCGATGCCAAAATCCCTATAACACCCTGATGCCAAGTTGCATCAAATAGACAGACACCCGCAGGCAAATGGTGTTCATCAAGTGTTTTCATTTCGCTTAACAAAACCATGGCCTGGTTTTTCATTTGCCCTTCAATCTCCCGCCGGTCATTGTTCAGTTCATCGAGTTGCAGTGCCATTTCTTTTGCCAGCGCCGGGTCTTCGGTTAGCAGGCATTGAATCCCCAATGACATATCATCCATACGTCCTGCAGCATTCAGTCTAGGCCCCAGCGCAAATCCCAAATCCGATGCAAAAATGGAATCAGGTTTTCTGCCCGATACCTCGATAAGCGCATTTATGCCAGGATGAGACCGCGCCGTGCGTATTCTCAACAAACCCTGATGCACCAAAATCCGGTTGATTTGGTCCAGCGCAACCACGTCAGCGACTGTACCCAATGCAACATAATCCAGCAACTGGGCAAGATTCGGCTCTGTAATTTGATTTTGCTCAAACCAGTTCAGCTCTCTCAGTCGGCTTCTTAAAGCCATCAATACATAGAAAATAACCCCAACACCGGCAAGTGCGCCGCTCGGGAATTTATCATCGGCTAGATTGGGATTTACGATGGCATCTGCACCTGGCAGTTCATTACCTGGCAAATGATGGTCTGTAACCAGAACTTTTATGCCTAGTTCTTTGGCTACTTTAACGCCTTCAATACTTGAAATGCCGTTATCAACAGTAATAATAACGTTGGGATTTTGCAGCTTAACCAGATCGACGATTTCAGGCGTCAATCCATAACCATATTCAAAGCGGTTAGGCACTACAAATGACACATCCCCTGCCCCCAGTAATTGCAAACCCTTTATAGCCACAGCGCAACTGGTTGCACCGTCGGCATCAAAATCAGCTACGATGCAAATTTTTTGCTGCTCATTGATGGCAGTGATCAAATGACTAACCATTTCTTCCATGCCTGATAACAGCCACGGCGACGGAAGTTTTGCCAGCGTTCTGTCCAGTTCCGCTTCTGACGTCAAACCTCTGGCCAAAAATATCCTTTCCAATATGGGATGCATTTCACCCGAAAAAGCAGTTTTTTTCCTGACAGGACGAGGAACTATTATTTTTTTTATGCCTTGATAATACATATATATATCCAACAAAAAAGCCGGCAAACGCCGGCTTTGTATTTTTATACATCAAACACTAAGTTACATGTTATCCAAAATGGCTTTTTTAACAGCATCCAGATTGGCTTCAATCGTAACAGGATGTGTAGAGACACATTGTTGTATAGCTGTATCAGGATCTTTTAGGCCATTGCCGGTTAAGGTACAAACAACTTTACTTCCTTCAGGAATTTTTCCGGTAGAAATATCGTGCAAAGCACCCGCCAGGGAAGTTGCTGAAGCGGGTTCACAGAATATGCCTTCATACTGGGACAGCATTTTTTGTGCGGCCAGAATCTGCTCGTCTGAAAACTTGTCGAACCAGCCGCCCGATTCCTTTTGTGCTATCCATGCCAGATCCCAGGATTGAGGATGACCTATGCGTATTGCGGTAGCAACAGTTTCAGGCTCATCAATCATTTTACCGGCCACGAAAGGTGCGGCTCCGGCAGCCTGATAACCGCACATGAC
>JAQTLI010000468.1 GCA_028714995.1 Methylobacter sp.
GGGCGTATGCCATGAACCAGAACCAGGCGTATACCCAGACTGCTGAGCAAGGCAAAATCGTGAACATGGTGCTCAAAGTCTTCAGCGAGTATTGCTTCGCCACCAAAAGAAATGACAAAGGTCTTGTGGCGGTGCGCATGGATATAGGGCGATGAGTCTCTAAACCAGCTGACGAATGATTTTTTTGATTCCATGATGATTCGACTAATGTGTAGTGCCGTAGGATGTGCTGACGACTGCATGTATGCAGGATGTAGAGTAATGTCGGGAGCGATTGCCGAAGCACGAAGCGAACCGTTCGAGTTGATTATTTAAAGCAGCTTACCAGCATAGCGACAACTGCAATCGATGCCGCCAATAGACCACCCAGCTTGATGATGATTCTGTATTCCATTTCGAGCATATCCCTGCGTAAATTAGTTTCAAGTTCGACCAAGTCATTTTTGGTTGCCAGTTTGTTTTCAATCAGGCGAGCTTGTTCACTGGCGAATACTTCGGCCTGTTCTTCGGTAAAACCACCGCTTTGAGTTTTTTCACAAAACTGTGTGTATCGAAAGTAATGGTGGTCAAGACTCATTCCTGGTTGAAATTTCATTGCTTATACAAATGAAATTATTAGTTTAAAACAGAATGCAATGTCAAGTAGTGTTATAGCTACGTAGGGTACGCATTGCGTACCGATTTAGGTTTCGTTGCAATTAAAAGACCCAAAAGGTACGCAGTGCATATTTTATATATTAATCCAAATTATCCGTCACAGCGCCTTTCGAAGCCGAGTTGACCAGCTTGGCATATTTTGCCAATACGCCACGGGTGTAGCGTGGTGCAGGTTGTTTCCATTTTTCAAGACGACGGGAGATTTCGTGTTCATTGACATGCAGTTTCAGTTCGTTGGTTTCTGCGTCTATGGTGATGGTATCGCCATTCTCGACTATCGCCAGTGCGCCGCCTACATAGGCTTCAGGCGTGATGTGCCCGACCACAAAACCGTGGGTGCCGCCGGAAAACCGGCCATCGGTAATCAATGCCACTTCCTTACCCAAGCCCTTGCCCATGACCGCTGAAGTAGGGGAGAGCATTTCGCGCATGCCGGGGCCGCCTTTAGGGCCTTCATAGCGAATAACGATAACATCGCCTTTGACGATGTCGCCATTTAGTATGCTTTGCAGTGCCTGTTCTTCGGCGTCAAATACTTTGGCTTTGCCGGTAAAACAGAGGCCTTCCTTGCCGGTGATTTTGGCAACTGCACCTTCAGGAGCCAGATTGCCGTATAAGACCACCAAATGACTATCTTTTTTGATCGGATGATCCAGGTCGTGAATCATATCCTGACCTTCAGGATATGGTTTCACATCGGCCAAATTTTCTGCCAGTGTTTTTCCGGTAACCGTTAAACAGTCGCCATGCAGCAAGCCTTTGTCCAGCAGGGTTTTCATTAGCGGTTGAATGCCGCCGATTTCGATCAGTTCAGCCATCTGGTAATGACCGCTGGGTTTTAAGTCGGCTAGCATGGGCACGTGTTTCCCGATGCGGGTGAAGTCATCCAGCGTAATGTCAACGCCGGTTGAGTTTGCCATCGCCAGAATGTGCAATACCGCATTGGTCGAGCCGCCGAGTGCAATGACTACGGTAATGGCGTTCTCAAATGCTGCTTTGGTCATGATGTCGCGGGGCTTGATGTCTTTTTCCAGCAATTCCAGTACGGCAGCGCCTGCACGTTCGCAATCCAGGCGTTTGTCGTTTGAAATGGCTGCCTGAGCCGAGCTGTTCGGCAAGCTCATACCCAGCGCTTCAATCGCTGAAGCCATAGTGTTTGCCGTGTACATACCGCCGCATGAGCCAGCGCCTGGAATGGCTTTGGCTTCAATCTCAGCAAGCTCGGCATCATCGATTTGATTGTTGGCTCTGGCTCCGACCGCTTCAAATACTGATACTACATCGAGTTTTTTGTCTTTGTGACAGCCGGGCATAATCGTGCCGCCGTAAACAAAGATAGCAGGGCGGTTTAAACGTGCCAAAGCAATCATGCAGCCAGGCATGTTTTTGTCACAGCCGCCGATGGCGACGATGCCGTCAAAACCTTGGCAACCCACGACAGTTTCAATTGAATCGGCAATGACTTCGCGGGACACCAGCGAATATTTCATGCCCTCTGTGCCCATTGAAATGCCATCGGAAATAGTGATGGTATTGAAGATAACGGCTTTACCGTTAGCATTATCAACGCCAACTGCTGCCGCATCTGCCAGTTTGTTGATGTGCATGTTGCAAGGCGTGACCATGCTCCAGGTTGAAGCGATACCTATTTGCGGTTTTTTGAAATCTTCGTTTTTAAAACCAACTGCGTGTAGCATTGCGCGACTTGGCGCGCGTTCCATCCCGTCAACGACTAGAGAAGAATAGGTGCGTGTTTTTTTGTCACCTGAATTAGCCATGCAAGAGATCCCCGTGAGTTAGTTGTATGTATAAGTAAACGTAAATAAAGCTGTACTTTTTGAGTCTTAGAATGTGTCCCAGCCGCCACTTCTGCGCCGCGAGCTCAGCTTTGGCAATATAAAACCCAAGAGCACCCCGAAAAGGGCGAGTATACCGCCATATAAAAACCAGTCCTGATTGGCGCTGTCATGCATTGCCTGATTTTCAAGTTTTAACTGCTGCAATTCCCTCTCCGCATTAACTACACGTTCCTGAAGTTCATCGCGCTGGTTTTGTAATTCAACAGCGCCGGATGAGGTTTTTTTCAGTTCGCTAAGTTCATTGCTTAATTGATTTTTTTCTACAGATAAGGTCTTTTCGAGAGACGATCCTGGAGTAATAGCTTCTTTGGCTTTAGTAAGCTCAGCCTTGAGGGTAATATTTTCAGTCTTCAATGATTCAAGTTCTTTGTTGGCGGCATCCAGATAAAAACGACTGGGCTTGTCCTTCATGGTGTTGCGGGTAGGCATGTAACCTTCTGTACCATCATCCAGACGAACATGGGAAAAACCGGTTTTCTTGTTCACTTCTAAAACAGTCAGGGGAGTGCCTGTGGGGAGCAATTTTATAGCTTTGCTAGTGTTATTTTCTTCACTCCTCAGAGATAAGCTTAAATTGTCCGTAACATAG
>JAQTLI010000469.1 GCA_028714995.1 Methylobacter sp.
CTTCAATTGAATCCAGTAAAATAAAACTGCACTTTAAGACGTTTGATTTTGACTCCTTGTTAAACAATATTATTGATATTTTCAATCTTCAGGCTGATGAAAAAAATATTGAACTAATCGTGCATAATGCCGCTATGCCTCATCTAATTGGCGATGAAAAACGTATCCGCCAAATCATTGTCAATTTGCTTAATAACGCCATTAAATATACTGACCGGGGGCGAGTGACCATTACCTCCGGCTATCAGGACGGAAATTTAAATATTTCAATTGAAGATACCGGCTGCGGAATTGCCAAACACAATCTGCAACAGATTTTTTCTCCATTTGTACAAATCAATACAGACGACTTTATGAAAGAAGGCGTAGGTCTTGGGCTGGCAATCACACAAGAGTTGATTAATTACATGGGTGGCCAATTATCGGTAACCAGCCAGCCCGGTGTTGGCAGTGTTTTTACGCTTTCACTTCCGCTTCCAGCCAGCGAAAAAAATCGGCGCTCTTTAACTTATCAAAAACAAACTGTTGATAAAAAGAATACCGCACCCCACGTATTAATTGCCGATGATAATGAAATCAATTTATTGTTACTGGCTAACATGCTTGAGCAGCAGGGTTGCATCGTCGACTCAGCCGGAAACGGCAAAGAAGCCCTGCAATCAATAAACGAAAAACACTATCAAATGGCAATGATAGATCTTAATATGCCGGTAATGACGGGTCTGGAATTGGTAAGAACGTTAAGAAGCCGGCATCATCCATTAAAAATAGCTGCTATCAGTGCCTATGCTGATGGCAACAAAATAACCGAAGCACTCGCAGCGGGGTTCGATTATTACTTAACCAAGCCAGTCAGTGAAGAGCAGTTAATAAAACTAATACAATCCATAAATACCAGCAACGATTAACCACAAATTAATCATCAGCTTTGACATATCGCACTGAACCTGAACCTTCTTAATGCCTCACCTATCAAACCCTGAAACAAAATGAAATCTATCCGCAATCTCGATTGATTATGATAACGGGATGACTAAATCCCCATTACATCTGTAAAATAGCCGTTTTTTATTGTTCATTTTTCTTAAAACATAATGCGTACTACTCAATTTCCGCTCAATACCGTTAAAGAAACACCTGCCGACGCTGAAATAGCCAGCCATCAACTGATGATCCGCGCCGGACTCATTCGCAAACTGGCAGCCGGTCTGTACAGCTGGTTACCATTAGGACTAAGGGTATTACGCAAAGTAGAAAAAATCACTCGGACGGAAATGGAAAAAGCAGGAGCCTTGGAAGTGTTGATGCCCGGCCTGCAACCCGCCGAACTCTGGCAGGAAACCGGGCGCTGGGAACAATACGGCCCGGAACTGGCGCGCTTAAAAGACCGTCACGGTCGTGATTTCTGCCTGGGCCCCACCCATGAAGAAATCATTACCGATCTGGCACGTAATGAAATCAAAAGCTATAAACAACTGCCTATCACTTATTATCAGGTGCAAACCAAATTCCGCGATGAAATCCGTCCCCGCTTCGGCGTCATGCGCTCGCGCGAATTCATCATGAAAGACGCCTATTCCTTTCATTTGGATCAGGAATCGTTGCAGGAAACCTACGACGTCATGCATCAGGCTTACACCAATGTTTTTAATCACTTGGGTTTAAAGTTCCGCGCAGTCATCGCCGATTCCGGGTCAATCGGCGGCGCGATATCGCATGAGTTTCATGTACTGGCGGATTCCGGCGAAGATGCGATTGCCTTCTCAACAGGCAGCGATTATGCCGCCAATGTTGAAAAAGCCGAAGCCGTTATGCCTGCCGGATCCCGTAAACCTGCGACTGCTGAGTTGACGCTGATTGACACACCCAACCAGCACAGTATCGAGGAAATCAGCAGCTTTTTAGATATCCCGGCCACACAGTGTCTTAAAACGTTAATCGTCAAAGGCGAAGAAGATACTTTGGTTGCCCTGCTATTAAGAGGCGATCATGAGCTTAATGAAATCAAAGCCGAAAAAATTGACGGTGTCGCCTCCCCGCTTGTATTTGCCAGCGACGAAGAAGTCAACAGCTCCTGCAACTGCAAATCCGGCTCTATCGGCCCGATAGGCTTGAGCATCAAGGTTATCGCCGACCGCAGCGTAACGCTGATGTCCGATTTCGTTTGCGGCGCCAATCAGGATGGCAAGCATTATAAAGGCGTTAACTGGGAGCGCGATTTACCTGTCCCTGTACAGGTTGAAGACATACGTACCGTGGTCGAAGGCGACCCCAGCCCGGACGGCAAGGGTGAAATTACGCTGGCTCGCGGCATTGAAGTCGGACATATCTTCCAGTTGGGTACTAAATACAGCACCGCGATGAATGCCGGCGTTATCAACGAAGGCGGTAAAAACCAGATCATGCTCATGGGCTGTTACGGTATAGGTATTTCACGTGTTGTCGCGGCGGCCATCGAACAAAACCATGATGACAAAGGCATCATCTGGTCGGCTAATCTTGCGCCATTCCAGGTTGCACTATGCCCGATGAATATGCATAAATCCGAGCGCCTTAAAGAAGCATCTGAAAAGCTGTATCAGGAAATGCTGGACGCTGGGATTGACGTGTTGTTTGATGATCGCAAAGTTCGCGCCGGCTTTATGTTTTCCGACATGGAACTGATCGGCATTCCGCACTGCATCGTCGTGGGCGATCGCGGCCTGGATTCCGGAACGGTTGAATACAAGGCCAGAACAGCTGATGCAAACGAGGAAATCCCGTTTGCTGATGTTATTAGCTTCCTGAAAGCGAAGCTGGTTTAAAGACTCATAGCCACTGTAGGAGCGACGCTCCTGCAGTGGAATTTTTATTGCCGCTCAATCAAATACTTGAAAGATTATCTCTCAAGTTATTTATATTTTGAGTTACCAGTAGGATTTATTTTGTACCGCTAAGACTGCTTTTAATCATCGGTTCTTTGTTGACATTGCGTAACTTATTTCTTCAGTCTTTCTAGCTCCATGATCAAGCCTCCTTCACTTTAATAGTTAATTGATTAAGATGGTATTAGCAGCATTTAAATTATCGGTCAATGCCATGCTGAAGGATAAAAA
>JAQTLI010000470.1 GCA_028714995.1 Methylobacter sp.
AAGGTCAAATGAAATTAACTCATACCGTGATAATCGCTTTTACGACGATTCACGCATGTTGCTGTAGGCCTGCTTTATTTTTCCGTACCGCCAACGGATGTTCTGAATAAGCATCATGATATTCCATTCCAAGAAATACACACTTGCCGCCACGCGATTCATAGTCATGTTGGAAGTCATGAAAGAATTCCATCACGGTATGATCAAGCATATAAGCGTTGTTCAATTGAAATATCACTGTCTTGCCTTTTTCCAGATTAGCCAGCGCGGTTTTTAAGGACATGAAATTAGAGAAAACCGCAGCCCCTACTATAGCGACAACATAAGAATCAGCATCTTTCTGTTCAATAACGAAGTTAATCTTAAATAAATTGTTTAATCTAACACCACGAAGCATGTGTATAGCGAATTTAACCAGAATACCGATAGCCACACCTATTAATAAATCTGTTGCTAACACGCCGATAATCGTAGCAACAAACATGAACAACTGTTCTTTACCAACGCCCATTGCTTTTGCGAATTCCTTAGGCGAAGCCAGACGAAATCCGGTATATACTAACAATGCAGCTAATGCAGCTAATGGGATGCTATGAATCAGTCGAGGGAACAGTACGACGAAAAGCAACATAAATGTGCCATGAAACAAGTTAGCCCACTGTGTTTTTGCACCATTATTCACGTTGGCCGAACTACGAACGATCTCGGCAATCATCGGCAGGCCGCCAATAAATCCTGCAACCAGGTTACCCACACCTACCGCTGTTAAATCGCGATCAAGATTGGAATGACGTTTATAAGGATCAAGCTTGTCCACCGCTATTGCACTGAGCAGGCTCTCAAGACTGCCGACCAAACTGATGCTCACGACGGCTTCCCAGAATTCAACCGAAATGAACTTGGAAAAATCAGGAAAGTAAAAGCTGGACATAAAATTTTCAGAAATCGCGACTAAAAATTTCGGCCCGACGGTTGCCTCGTGATGCGGCAAGAAATGGGCATCCGGTAGAAACAAATACATGTGCTCATGATCCAGATCAAAATATTGACCTAAGCCCATGCCTACCAACACTACAATAATGGGAGCAGGAATCATCTTCAAGGTTGGATTTTTCAGCATCGACCAGATAATCAGTATCACCAGTCCGGAAAGACCGATAACGGCAATTTCAGGGTTCGGATTAAGAATACTGTGCGGAATCTGTGCGATGGTTGAAAACAAACTGCCCGGCTCTGGAGATGCGCCCAGCATGACATGAACCTGTTTGGCCATGATAATAATACCAATGGCCGCCAGCATACCGTGCACTACCGATACCGGAAAAAACGAACTGAGCCGACCGACTTTAAAAACGCCCATCAGAATTTGTAACACGCTGGCAACAACTATGGCAGCCAGCGCGTAACGATAGCCCGCCATGGCATCGCCTTCACCCAACGATTGAACCGCACCCAAAACCACCACAATCAAGCCGGCAGCTGGACCATTGATGGTTATAAATGACCCGCTGATACGCGAAACCAGTATCCCGCCAATAATTGCCGTAATAATGCCTGCCGATGGCGGGAAACCGGAAGCCATCGATATCCCTAAACACAACGGCAATGCAATAAGAAAAACCAGAAATCCGGACAGTAAATCACTGTGCCAGTTTTCTTTTAAACCGGCTAAACCGGTTTTTGGTACTACAGACAGGGATGCATTACTCATTATTTGCCTCGTTAAAAAAAATGTTTCTAACGTGTAAAAAGCAATCATTGTGCCAACCTGTTGTTATTTTATAACAACATGATTACACAAATTATTTAGAATAAATGTTTGGTTATTTCAGAATAAAAAAGAAAACGAACTGTGCAAAACAACCAATCAATGGTTGATTTACACCTATAGCAGGAAAATTGTTGCACCGTCTTTGATGCTATTCCTGACTGTCAAAAATTTTAGTTACTAGGTTCTGTTGGCATTTACCATGAATTTGAGAAATTTCGCCATTTCTTAAAGTAAAGCGAATCGGTTGGTACTCAGTGATGACGAATAGAGAATTTTTTTCAATTTTGGCGATACACAAGCATGTTTATGTGGGAACGGAACAAGCAGTCCGTTGCTTGATGACCTCGGTACCTTTCCCCACGTCTAGGGGCAGTATCGGTTAGGTTTAACTTAACAGCATTGATATGTAGGGGGTCACCCCACGAAATAAGGATGACCCAAAATAATACCCCGATAAAATTGGCCATTAACAACAACCAATTTATAAAACTTCCAGAAATCCATCAAAAATTTCAACCTTGCAGTCTTTTAAAAATCAACTGTCAGCTATTTTCCTCGAGTAAAACCACATCTGATAGATACTGAGCAGGATTTGCAAGCCCATAGAAAGTCCCATTAACGCTCCGCTGTAAACAACCACATAGGCAAATGAGGGAGTGGACTTGGTAATAAACCATGAAAGGACATCCAATAGCATTGCAGCAAAAGGAATCACCACCGCCACTCTTTTTACGAAAACATTAAGATCACAAAGCAAAAAGATTTTGCCGATAAAAAATAGAATAAAAGCAATGCCAAATAAATGAATATGAGATACGCGAACTAAAGTTGGCAATGTTGCGCCGCCTGCATGTGCAACCTCGGAGACAGTCGCGTAATGCGTTAAATCAGGTAAAGAAGGGTTAATGCTGGGCGTATGGCACAAAACACAGTCACGATCTAATATCGGGGCAATTTTCTCGTTATATTCCGGTTCTTCAGCGCCATGTTCTATCCATTGCAAAATAACATCTTTGTCGCTTTTATATTTCAGGTTAGGCTCCATAATGCCTCTAATGGCAGTGCCCAATCTCGTTTGACTACTTGATCCGTGATAACTGATGACAACATCTTCAATTGAGAGCCCAGCTTTGCCGTCAAGACCCTGATGGGTGTAATACATATTAGCAAGAGCCATCAGATAACCGAGTCCTATGGTCAGCAGGAACACTGTATTTAAAACTCTTTCACTGACGGAAATGTCTTTAAAGCGGGTATAAGGTTTTCTTCTTTCGTAATGTTCTTTGATCATAATGGTTTCTGAACAATGGGTATG
>JAQTLI010000471.1 GCA_028714995.1 Methylobacter sp.
GCGGCGTGAAAGAATCCGGCTTTGGCCGCGAAGGCTCGCGTCACGGCATCGACGAATTCGTGGGGATGAAATACATACTGATGGGCGGACTCTAGTGGTCTTCGTTAACTGCATCGAGTTCGTTGCAGCATCCTGTCCAGCGAATATTTTTATAGTTGCAGATCGCGTCGTTACTGGGAAACGCGAAATCGCCCGGCACATGTTAAATTATTGTTATAGTCATATCGTTTTCTCCTACCTATATGGTTACTGAGCGTCATGCTTGATGACAGGCTCGTTGCCTGGCCCAACGGCCAGGCGGCTTTAAACCCTTTTCAGAGGCGTAACGCCCCCTAAAGGCTTTCTACTCAGGCGAAATCCGCATCCAGCACAATACGGTAACGCGCCTTGCCAGCGCACAGATGCTCAAACGCCTCGTTGACCTGGCTCATCGGAAAATGCTCAACCTGCGGCGCGATATTGTGCCGTGCGGCAAATTCCAGCATCGTTGCTATCTTTATGGGACTGCCTACCGGCGATCCCGAGATGCTCTTTTGCCCCATAATCATATCGATGGCCTTAATCGGTATCGGCTCGAGCACCAAGCCCAGAACGTGCAGACGGCCATTGGGTCTCAGCGTTTTCAATAGCGCCATCCAGTCCTGCGGCGTGTTGGCGGTCACCATCAGCATATCGAGCGAACCGGCGATTTTCTCAATGGCCTCGCTGTCGCAGCTCAAGACCACGTTATGGGCGCCGAAGCCGCGCACCTCCTCGACCTTGGATTCTTGCGTGAAAGCCGTCACCTCGCAGCCCCAGGCTCTGGCGAATTTAAGGGCCATGTGGCCCAGGCCGCCGATGCCGAAGACTCCTACGCGGTCGGTCGGCTTGACGCCGAAGGTCAGCAGTGGCGAAAATACCGTGACGCCCCCACACAACAGCGGCCCTGCGGATGATATGTCGAGCGCGTCCGGTAGCGGGATGGTCCAGACCCAATGCGCCCTGATCCGGTCTGCAAAGCCGCCGTGGCGCCCGACTATCGCCGGCGCTACTTCGGCGCAGAGGTTGTTGTTGCCGCTCATGCATTCGTGACAGTGCATGCAGCTGCCGGCATTCCAGCCGACGCCGACCCGTTGCCCGATCCGCAAGCCCTTGGCGTAATCGCCCAGGGCTATGACGCGCCCAACCACCTCATGCCCTGGAATGAACGGATACTGGGACCAGCCCCACTCGTCATTGATCATTGATATATCGGAATAGCAAAAGCCGCAGTATTCAACGGCAACTTCCACATCTTCCGACCCGAGTGGCCCTGCGTTATAGGTAAACGGTTCGAGTTTCTGCTTGGGACCGTGCGTGGCCCAGCCGCGAATTTCAGTCATGAGATGTTCCTCCGGGTTAGTAATGAACGTTCAATACCGGCTCGTTCCTAGTCCTGTCTGGCCGGACTTGGGCGTGTTTGCACTTTTCGAGGCCAATTCGGGTACCTTGTCGTTTTAATCGGCGTTCTCAAGACTATATTTGATTTATCCTAAACACTTCTGCCGGTCGATTTCATGAGGTTGGCTTCCGAATCGCCTAATTAGACTATGCCAGAGGCGGAAAGAGAAATGTTTTCGGTGGGGATAAAACTTCCTGAAGGTTCAATGGTAATCTAGGCTCTGTTGACGCTTCACCTCAACCATAAAAGTACCGAGGCAAACGACAGCATCTCCTGTAATTAATAGCCTTTTTCTCATAACGTGTGGCAATTCTGCGGTAGTGCTTGAGCTTGCCGAACAGGCATTCTATTACGTGCCGCTCTTTATAAAGCCAAAAATCACGCTCAATCTCTTCTTTTCGGTTCGATTTTGATGGAATGACGGCTTTTATTCCTTGCCCTTTTAATCACCCACGCAACTCGTTTGTGTCGTAGCCCTTATTTGCCAAAACGGCTGAGGCCTTAACGTTTTCCAACAAGAGGATCGCTTATTTGCACTCGGCCTCTTGATCGCCGGTCAAAATGAATTTAACCGGCATGCCCAGGGCATCACAGAGCGCGTGAATCTTACAGCCAAAGCCTCTTTTGGAGCGTCCAAGGCTTCATCCTCTGCTGTACTGTTTGCTGCCCCAGCAGCGCAGGCATGCGCCCTAATCACTGAACCATCCATAGAAACATCCTGTAAATCAGCATGTTCAGAAAAATGGCCCAGCAGTTTCTCCCATGCGCCATTTGCATACCAACGCGAAAATCGCTTGAAGACGCTGTTCCACTTGCCATGCGCTGGCGGCAATACCCACCGCGGTGACCCCGAACGCAATATCCACAAGGATGCGCTAATAAATAGCCTGCACGTATCGGGTAAGCCAACATGAATCCGGTAGCTTCTTTAAATTTGGTAATAGTCTTACCCACTCTTCATCACTTAACTCTATTCTGTTCATGCCATCCAAAACGGTAAATTCTACCTGATTGGTGAAACGTCAACAGAACCCGGAACACCGGAACAGGTGCTTAAAAAGTGGATGGTTTTGTAAATTAGCTATACTGAATTTATCGGGCCTAATCAAACAGGGCTGGAGCTATTTAACTCTGACCCCGTTTATTATGCAGAGCAGCTAACCATGCGCTTCACCTGCCCATTATTCCGATGCGCTACATAGAGGTAGGTGAGCTTGTTGTTACCATCTGAAGACCAGTTTCTGAAGTTAACCAGCCGTTCACAGAGCAGTTGCGCATGGCTCGTTTTGGCCGAACTGCGGCATTCGCGAAAGACCAAGTTCAACCCAAATCTGTCTTTATAAAGTCATTATTTGATTGGCAAGTTGATGTCACATAGCTTACTGACGTCAAGATAAAAAGAAGCCGTCTATCATCCGAAACGGAAAACTACACAGTTAGTGTTCTGAGGAAGTCAACAGAATCTATTGACTAGAGTGAGACAGTCAGGGAAGATATATAGAAACTATCTAATTACTTGTTAGCTATTAAACAATGACTGTTTGGCAGAGTTCAAATTACTAACCGTTAGAAAGGAAAAAAGCTCTTATGGCATCGATTCTGACAAAAAAATCTAGTTTCCTGGAGAGACTAGGCCCCATTTGGGCGAAATTGGAGCG
>JAQTLI010000472.1 GCA_028714995.1 Methylobacter sp.
GGGATTTTTGACTATGGACCAAATCACCAATATCGCCAACCCGGTAAAACCGATAATGGCAATTTCATGGTTGGGATTTAGCAGGCTGTGCGGAATTTGCGCGATAGTCGACATCAGACTGCTGCCTTTTTCCGGCGTGGTACCCAGCATGACATGGATCTGCTTGGCCATGATAATGATACCGATGGCTGCCAACATGCCATGTACTACCGATGCAGGGAAGAACGAACTCAACCGTCCTGCCTTGAACACCCCCATTAAGACTTGCAATACACTGGCTACCACAATCGCCGCCAGCGTATAACGATAGCCGGCCATCGCATCGCCGCCGCCCAGCTCCTGTACCGCACTGAGCACCACCACGATCAATCCGGCCGCCGGGCCGTTAATGGTTATAAACGACCCGCTGATACGCGATACCAGCACACCGCCGATAATCGCCGTGATAATGCCGGCCGACGGCGGGAAACCGGAGGCCATCGATATGCCTAGGCACAAAGGCAAGGCAATAAGAAAAACCAGGAAACCGGATAGCAAATCGCTACGCCAGTGTTCTTTTAAACCGGCTAAACCGGACTTGGGTACCCCTGACAAGAATGACTTATTCATACAAATCCTCATAATGATAAAAAGGTTCTGATGAACTTATATGCGATTACTATGCCAACCTTGTTAATTGTTTACAACAAGCTGATTTTAATAATAATATTTTGTTTTGAGATAAAACCAAATGAATCACAAAGGTGCAAAACCACCACTGAGCTGTTATTTAGAACCTATTCACGAAAGCTGTCTGGTGTTTTAGATTGTGTGCGACGCAAGCTCGTTTAGATAACTATTTTTATTGGCATTTATTCACTTAAAGAACCTACCGTTCCCTTGATTGTAGCCTACCAGCATATGCGATTTCGGTAATGAGATGAATGTCACTTTTGAAACTGTATACGATAAAAGCACATTCAGCTTTTCTGTTAAGAAGGGTAAATTCACTATTAACATGAGTGAACTTGAAAATGGAAACGGTGGGGTTCAACCAGAAGCTTTGGTTGATTTAAACAATACCATAACCGAATTTCTATATTTTTATCTACTATGATCCTACTTAACTGCAATACTACAGCTGCGGATAATAATTAAAAGTTGCTGATTTTTCTTAGCTTTTTTACTCACATGAATTAGTGCATAAATATTGACAATAGGCCTGTCATACTTTGGCACAAACTATGCTTTACCTAGGAATATTACCTGCAAATTCTCATCTTTTAGATATGAGCTTACAGTAGGTTAAGGTAACTCTTAGTAACAATTCCGAGGTTAAAAGATAACATCATGGCTTATCGTGAACACAAAAACCCTGCTTCGAACAGTTCCAATGAAACGGCCAAAAATTTTGAGTTTGACCTGGATGCATCGATAGAACATATCGCGCATTGGTTGCCAGCCCAAGGGCCGATCAAAGATTTCATTCACCATAATACACTGCATGCCGTCCAGCATTATCCTTTTCATGAAGGAGTAGCTATCGCTGCAAAAATTTTCGGCGCACGCAGTTACTTGCCGTTGGAAGATTATCAAGCGCTGTACCGGCAAGGCCGGATTAACGGCGATGCGATTGATTGGGCTATCGAACATTCCGGTGGCGTCAAGCAAGACCGCGAAAAGCTGCGCAAAACCTTGTTCAAGCAAGACGAAACCGGCCATTATCCCCCGGTTTCTCTAGCCAATCACGGCATTCGCAACGCTTGGTTGACCAGGCTTGAAGTCGATCTGAATTCATTGGTGCATCCGGTACTGTTCCGCCTGCTGGGCAATTTTCTTGATCAAGGTATTAGCCGCTGGAGCTTACCCAAAAACGACGAACATTTCTGGGATTGCGTATTGCGGCTAGCCCAAAACAGTTTGTTGCCGCTCTACCCTTTAAATGAACCGAATGTGCGTGAGTTGTTATCGGAGACGCCGGACCAAGTGATTAAAACCTGCCTGGAACACATAGTTGGCGATAAATCGCTCTACGAACAATACTTGCTGGAGCTGCTGCTGGCCCATCCCGGCTGGTCCGGTATGGTGCGGATCATAGAACAAAACCCAAAGTCGCTACTCGCCCGCCGCGAAATTTCGCTCAAGGAAATGCTTGCAGTCGAACTGGTTCTTGAGCTGGCTTTTTTGTATAAGAAAAAAGGTCATCACTTCCTTGGTATTGCGGCTGTGCCTCATCCAGCAGGCACCCCGCTGCTCAAGAACGGAGCGCTCAGGCCGAAAATTCCGTTACACTTGAAAGTCTGGCATGAAGCCATGGAATGGTCTTTACATAGCGAGTTACTCTTGGCCTTGAAACCGAATGTTGCCGATTCGATCATGAAACCACAGGCTGAAGTTCAGGCGTTGTTCTGTATAGACGACCGAGAATGTTCATTAAGGCGCCATCTTGAAGAAATCAATCCGGCCATAGAAACATTCGGTGCAGCCGGATTTTTCGGTATCGATTTTCTCTATCAAGGCTTGGACGATGCTTATCCAGTCGCCCAATGTCCTAACATCATCGTTCCCAGGCACTTGATCAAAGAATCGGGCGGCAACCCGAAACCGGACAACAAAGCCAAGACCGGCAAACTGACAAATATGCATTTCACTGCGCATTCAATGTTCCGGGGTTGGCTCTATACCCAAACCTTAGGTTTAGGTTACGCGGTACGGATGGCTTGGAACGTATTTCGTCCGGGTTCAAAATTGCCGGGCATCAGGACCTTGAGCGAAGTTGAATCGCACTCCCATCTGCATTTGCTACGGGAATCCGATGAACCGACCGAAGACGGTTATTTGCTGGGATTTTCCTTTACCGAAATGGCTGACCGCGTGGGCGGGTTACTGAACAATATTGGCTTGACCAAAAACTTTGCGCCGTTAGTAGTTATCGTTGCCCACGGCTCCAGCAGCGTCAACAACCCCCATTTTGCCGCTTACGATTGCGGAGCGTGCTCCGGCAAACCGGGTGCACCCAATGCCCGCGCCTTCGCCTGGATGGCTAATCATGAATCGGTACGCGCTATCCTGAGCGAACGCGGCATCG
>JAQTLI010000473.1 GCA_028714995.1 Methylobacter sp.
ACCCGACGATGCCGTCATTCTCGCTTTTGGCGACAGTCTGACTTTTGGAACAGGCGCATCCACCGGACATGATTATCCCAACATTCTTGCAGAACTGACTGCACTCGAAGTTATCAATGAGGGCGTGCCCGGGGAGATCAGCAGCGACGGACTCAAACGATTACCGGCGTTACTCGATGAATATCAGCCGAAACTACTGATCCTGACACATGGCGGCAATGACATCATCAGAAAAATCCCCAGTGAACAAATTACTGATAATCTCAACAAAATGATTACAGAAGCCAAAAATCGTAATATTGAAGTTATCATGCTTGGCGTACCTCAATTCAATCTATTAAGCTTGAGTAGCGCAGACTTTTACCGGAATATTGCAGAGTCCCGACAAGTCCCGATCGATCTCAATACCTTGCCCGATATTCTTGGTGACAACAGCTTAAAGTCTGACATGATTCATCCAAATGATGCGGGCTACCAGCTCATGGCAACGAATATCTTTAAGCTGCTTCAGGATGCCGGGGCATTATAAAACGCTCTTCCGGCGACCGCTACTTATGTTCCTGCTCTTCAATCTTATCTAGGCGGGCGTCCATTTCGGCAACATTCGGCGTTTGATAATCGCTATCAGGCTTGGGTACAAAAAGCCGGGAACATAATAAGCCCAGCTCAAACAGCATCCACATGGGTACCGCTAATAATGTTTGCGAGATGGCATCGGGGGGCGTTAAAACAGCCCCTATGATAAATGCACCGACGATGACATAAGGGCGTTTATCGGCGAGGTCTGCGGGTGTTACCAGTCCAGTCCAGACCAATACGATGGTGAATATCGGTACTTCAAAACAAGTGCCAAACGCAAAAAACAGGGCTAAAACAAAATCGAGATACTTGGCAATATCGGTCATTACCGCTACGCCTTCAGGCGCTGCAGCGGTTAAAAATCCGAAAACCAAAGGAAAAACCACGAAGTAGGCAAAGGCTGCGCCCATATAAAACAGAATTGTGCTGGCAATCAGTAACGGCAAAATCATGCGCCGCTCCCGCTTATAAAGGCCTGGAGCTACAAACGCCCAGAACTGATAAAGAATGAAGGGGACGGAAATAAAAATAGAAACTACGAGGGCCAATTTAAAGGGCGTGAAAAAGGGAGATGCCACATCAATAGCGATCATGGTACTATTTTTCGGCATGTGCTGCATCAGGGGGCCAGCCAAGAGGCTGTAGATTTCATTAGCGTAAGAAGCTAGCCCCAAAAATATGACTAATACGCATAAAACTACTCGTAACAGGCGGTTACGCAATTCAATCAGATGACTGATAAAAGGCAGCTCTACAGACTCTTGGTAATCATTCTGGCTCATGCTGCTGCTTAACCTGTTCTACATCATTTTTCGGCAACTGTTGCTCAAGCGAAGATTTAATGGAATGAGCAGCATCAGAAGTTTCATCCAGTATTTGCTGAACTTCTTGCAGGCCAGACTGCTCTTTAAATATCTGGCGCATTTCTTCGGCTTGCAGTTCCAGTTTGATTTCTTCCTTGACGGAAGCCACCATTCTGCGCGTTTTACCTAACCAGAATCCGACAACCCTGGCTACTTTAGGCAATCTTTCAGGACCTATCACCAATAAGCTGACCAGGCCGATCAGACATAGTTCGGAGAATCCTACATCAAACATGGGATTTAATCTTTTTCACTTTTTTTGGAAGTGACTTCGCCTTCGATAGCGTCAGCCTTATCTACAGTGGGCTTGTTTTCTTCGCTTTCGCCTTCTTTCATGGCCGTGCGAAAACCTTTGATCGCCCCACCCAGATCAGCACCTATATTGCGCAGACGCTTAGTGCCAAAAACAACAATGACGATACCTAATACAACTAATAAGTGAGTAACACTGAGACCCATTTCTAACCCCCGTAGAGACGTTGAATTGCAACGCCTTATTTGCTGGAGACCTTGCAGTGCAAGGCCTCTACTTGTTACGTTGCGCCTTTTCTTCCAGACCTGACAAGCCAAAGCGACGTTGCAATTCCTGCAATACATCATCCGGCCCCAGCCCCTGATCGGCCAGCAACACCATGCAATGAAACCACAAATCGGCAGTTTCATAAATGATCTGTTTTTTATCACCATCTTTGGCAGCGATGACAGTTTCTGTCGCTTCTTCGCCGATTTTTTTCAGTATGCTGTCCAGTCCTTTTGCATACAAACTGGCGACATAAGACTTATCTGCAGACTCCAGTTTACGCTGTTCCAGAATTTGCGCCAGTTGTTGTAATACGTCGCTCATGATTTTCTATAAATGGCTTCAGGATTTTTCAAAACCGGCTCGACAATTTTCCATTGCCCGTCAACCAGACTTCGGTAAAAACAGCTTTCACGGCCGGTGTGGCAAGCAATATCGCCTTCCTGTTCAACTTTGAGCAGGATAACATCTTCATCACAATCCAGAAATAGACCGATTACTTTCTGCCGGTTTCCGGATTCCTCGCCTTTCCGCCATAGCTTGTTACGCGACCTTGACCAATAAACTGCATAACCCTCTGCGACGGTTAAAGCTAATGACTCACTATTCATCCAGGCGAACATCAACACTCTTCCGGTTTCTGCCTGTTGCGCGATAACCGGCACCAAGCCGTCTTCGGTCCAGCGTATCTCATCCAGCCACGATGCGCCGTTCATAAACGCACCTCTATGCCGCGTGAGGCCATATGCTCTTTGGCCTGTTGAATGGTGTATTCGGCAAAATGAAAAATACTGGCGGCCAATACCGCATCCGCCTTGCCTTCAATAATGCCGTCAGCCAGATGATCAAGATTGCCGACGCCGCCGGAGGCAATCACCGGCACCGTTACTGCCTCGCTGACAGCGCGAGTTAAGAGCAAATCAAAACCTTCACGGGTGCCGTCCCTGTCCATGCTGGTTAACAGGATTTCCCCCGCACCATAATCGACCATTTTTTTTGCCCAGGCAATCGCTTCGATACCTGTAGCCTTGCGGCCGCCATGGGTAAAAATCTCCCAGCGCCTGGGTTCGCCTGGTTGGCTGACTTTTTTAGCGTCCC
>JAQTLI010000474.1 GCA_028714995.1 Methylobacter sp.
GGCAGGCCGACAAAAAACAGTATCGCAACAAAAGTCAAAAAAGGCTTATGGAATGCAAGCGTGACAGTATCTTTAATCAAGGCTATCCAGTTAAACGGGGACAAAAGCCATTTCGTGGAATGATACAGGTCAGCAATGTAACCTATGCTGATAGGCTCAGAACTTGGCACCCACAACAAGCGCTCATCCAGATAAACCGCAAATTTATTCGCCTGGGCGACCATTTGCTGCCTGGCAAAATCTAAATCGCCCAAAGTGCGCAGATAAGTTGTATAAGCGATATCGAGCTTGTTCAGCAATTCTTTCTGACTGTTCAACAACACACGCAACTCAGCCTGTATCATCATACGCTGATCTACAGGCAACGCTTGATCGACCTGTTCACTCATCATTTCCTTTAGCACTGCGTCAACATCCATGAGCCGTTTCAGCTTGTCTTCAACCTTAAATTGCGCAAGACTGGTCAAAGCAGTTTCGTTCTGTATGGTTTGGGACTGCAATTCAAAGTCACTTTGAATCAATAAATCACGCCGCTGCTCACGTAGTATCTTGCCCAGTGCAGGACTTAAGCCAGCCAGACTGATTTTCTTTTCAGCGCTTTTAAAGTCAGTTTCAATTTCGCTAGACTGTGTATCTACCTTGGTTTTTTGTTCACTGTATTGCTCAATCTTGGCAGTGATATCTTGTAAATCACGGCTATATTGAATATTTTCCCTTGTGCTTTGCTGAATGAGGGGGTGCTTACCTGCAACCTCTTTTTCTGCCTGACTGAGTGCGTCCTGCATCTCTTTCGCCTCTTGCTGACGCCGCTCAAAGGTTAGGCTTTCTATCGCCGTAACAACCGGGTTTAATGCATTCTTTTGAATATCCAGCAACTGATAATCGGTTTTAAGCAATTCGACTCTGGCGGGATTGCTGATGGCTTCAACATCAAGCATTTTTAACTCAGCCGTACGTGATTCTATCAACGTGTTGAGATAAATCTGCCGGGCTTCGACTTCCAGCTTTAAATCCGCCCGTCCCGGCTGTATTTCCAGTTTTTTTTGTGCCGCATCAAGGTCCTGCTGCGCTGCTAATGTTTCCTCACGAATCAACGGTGGACGGCTATTCTGCACAATCAACTCACTTTCCAGTTTTTTGATCTGCTCATCCAGAGTACTGATTCTTCCTTTCTCAAGAATAAGCCGTTGCTCAAGCTCTTCGACGGGTATCTGGTTGAAATCTTCCAGCTTTTGCTTGGATACCTTCAGCAGAACCTGCTCAATTTCCTTTTGCAGTTTTTTTGTTTTCTCAGGCGCTTGCTTGATAGCGACCTTAAAATTAGCGGTCTGCGCTTTAAAAGTTTCAATATTACTCAGATTATCTTCTGCCGATTGATAAAGCTTAAGCACTTTGGACTTCGTTGCCTCATCAAGCCCCTCTCTGGTATTGATGGCCTCAATTTTAGCCTTCAGTGCATCTTTGCTTATTTCAAGAGTTCCAGTCTTTTGCCCCGCATCAGGCTCGACATTTTTAGCCAACACCCCGGTTGAGCCAAAGGTGATAACAAGCATTATCAGCAACAGAGCATGAATCTTTGATTGAGCGACAGGGAAATTAATGATTTTCATAGATTATTTAGGGTACAACCAGGAATGAATATACAGGGATATTGTAAACTGTTTTTGCTGATTTCCGGGCACGAAGCTGGGGAAAAGTGTGATTTAGACGCGTTTTTGGCTTCCATCCATCAAGTTCACTGTCATTAAGGTAATGACATAACTTGTTGCATTACAAAAAGCATTTAATTAGCCATTTCCTTTTCTATCTTGTATTTTTCATTGTAGAACTCATTCTCAACCTTATGTACGAAATGGATAAATTCTTCGTATGTCAGAGAAATACTTTTTTGTCATTCTTGAAGCGGCATCCATTCTCGTCGATTGAGAAACTGTTGTGAACATTAGAATTTCTTATTGTTTTCAATGTCGTTTCGTCTGGATAAGTGTCGAATACATGTAACATGTATTCGATGTACTTGAGATGGGCGTTAATCGCTAGAGTCGTTTCCATGAATCTGTTCCCGGTTGATATCGCTAAGTTGTCAGAATTCTATACTAAAGCTTTTAACTTATAGTTTTCTTAACCGGATAACATACAAATCAGCAAGAACTGTATTCAAACCAAAAATGCAGACTATGAAAATACGACCGTTAAATAGTGATCTTCTCACCTACCTTTGGAATATTGGCATTCCACCCGGTGCGTTTGAAGCAGGTTTGCAGTGATAAAGTCGCCGCTTTCTCGCCATGTATTAAATAAAGACGCGGTTTAGGCTCTTTAAAATGTCCCGCCCACTGTAGCAACTGACTTTGATCGGCATGAGCGCTTAATGCACCCAGCGTACGGACTTTGGCCGCCACATTGACTTCGACTCCCAGGATTTTCAACTTCGACTTTTTACCGTCAACAATAAGCCTACCTAAAGTGCCTTCTGCCTGAAAGCCTGTGATGATGATATGCGCATTGCGCCGCCACAGGTTGTATTTAAGGTGATGACGGATGCGCCCACCGGTACACATGCCACTGCCGGCAATAATAACCGCACCACCGGCAATACGGTTGACAGCCATAGACTCCTCGGCTGTTTCCGAATAAACCAGCCCCGGTAGCCACGCTTGCCAGCCGCCGGGGGCGATCTTGGTAAATTCGGGATCGTCAATATTGAATAAATGGGTGTTTGCAGCATAAATATCGCTGGCTCTGATCGCCATTGGGCTATCCAGATAAATATGCTGCTGCGGCAGTCCGCCTTGACGCTGAATTTTACCCAGCCAATAAATCAGGTCCTGAGTCCGGCCCACGGCAAAGGATGGGATAATGACGTTGCCGCCACTATTTGCGGCCTCTGCCAACGCCTCGCGAAATTCGTCCAGAGTATTATCCAGCGGCTTATGGTCCCGGTCACCGTAAGTGGATTCAAGCAACAGTACATCTGCTTCATCTAAAACTGCCGGATCACGTAACAATGGAGAATGCGGGTTGCCTAAATCGCCGGAAAAAATCAGTGTCTTGGTT
>JAQTLI010000475.1 GCA_028714995.1 Methylobacter sp.
GGGCTATTTGCCACAGTCCAGTGGGTGTTGACGGCAATGGCATCGGAAACGGGGGTTTGAGCTAAAGCCGTCGAAGCAAACAAAACTAGGGCTAAAGAGAAAAGCAATCTCACTTGGATAGCACAACTCTTTCGCCATATGTAAGTCAAATACGCATTTAAAATGCCGCTCCGATGTAATGCCGCGTTCAGCGCAGCCATCGCAAAGTTAGAATCCATTCGCATAGTGACAATAGCCGTGTTTATGTTTTTTTAGTTATCGATCCGTTGCGTTAACCCAAGCTGGGTATCCGCCATCCAGAAATGTGGTAAGCACATAGCCTTTTTGAAAGAACTCAAAAGCGATCGGTTGAACATCTTCGCTGCCAATTCCAATCAGTACCATCCATCTCTCTTTTGAAAGCTTCGGTAGGTTGCTTAAAGCCTCATGGGGCATCCAGCGCAAGGCTTGCGGAAATGGCGTTGTCTCACTCACACCTGGCGTGACCGGCCGGAAGTCAATAATTTGTAAGTCAATGTTGTCCTTGATAGCCTCAGACAACTGCCGGGGTGTTATAGGTTGCGGTTTTGTGGGTAATGGGCTTTTAACAAAGGTCAAGCCGAGACGCTGCCACTCCTGTGGTGTTCCAGTCAGTCTCTGGCTGTCTGGTTTGGTCGAATCCGAAATACCCGTTAGGTTAGATTGCCGATCCTGCTTAACAAGTTTTTGTGCCGAACGGAATGTGGGGGTTGTGCTGTAATAGATGAGTCTTATTGGGCCAGGCGAAATTAGATGTTGGAAATTGGAATCATCCGCGTTAATCAGTAAGTAGGGAGTATTTCCATTGCTTAACGCTCCAACGCCTTCTGGTGTAATTGCTTCGGGCAGTTGTGGTGCGTTTGAAATGACTGCGACTTCAGGCTGAGTTACTTTTTTGCGGTTAACTCTAGTTTTACAGTTGGCTCTGACCTATTTACGCATAGGAAATTAAAGCCAAATCCCAACAACAATAGTATTAATGCAATTAACAAAAATCCTTTTTTGATTAAAGAATGATTAAGCACTTTTTTCTCCGGGTTACGAGATGCCTGCTATCATTCAGGAAGGGGGAAGGACGCTTTATTTGGCATGTAACCGTTAGCGCCAGTAAAGTTTGTATATAGAGTACCTGAGTCGTTGCCATGTCCTACCCTTGTTAAAATTTATTTTAGAAATCCAGGATTGCTTTTCAATGGGTTAACAAGGAAATCCCTTAATATTTCTTTGTCTTTTATAGTGACTTTAAATACTCAGCCGTCTAATCGGTTGTTATCATCGCTTCGCTGGTTCTTCTGGCGGATTTGTCGCCAAAGGCATGCTTTAATACTGCGCTGTGAGACTTTTCCTGCACTCAGTTTTTACTTTATCTACGCTTTTATGGCCATTAAATCCAATGCAGCCTTATCTTGCAGCTTGACTTTATAATCATTGAGTTCGGGAATAATTGATTAAAAAAAGTATAGTTAAACTTAGAATAAGCGTTCCCATATTTTGTTAATAATAGAAACAGATCACACTATTTCTTAGTCCATGACAAAAAACGATCTTAAGATAAGTCAGTATTCACACTTTTGGCGGCAGTGTTTGGCTAAAAAAAGGATATGAAATAGATGGGAATATCGAGATATAGTCAAATCTGGTGTATAGGCAATTGGATTAGGTGGCGATATTCTGCTGCTTATATTCACTATCATTCGCTTCATCTAAAACGGCTATACCATCCTGAAACTTTATCCCTCGCACCACATCAGGTAAGCGATTAAAGCCACGTAACTTGAGCCAACTCCTTTCAGCCGCCAGAGCCAACTGAAAAACCAATCCTAACAGCGTGTTGCGTGAAACGCAGTTCTTAGTCCTAGTGGTTCGATGGCGAATGGTGGCAAAAGTCGACTCAATCGGGTTGGTGGTTCGAATATGTGCCCAGTGCTCAGCCGGAAAATCGTAGAAACTGAGTAATACCGCACGATCCTTGGTCAGAACGCCGGTCGCCTTGGGATACTTGACGCTAAAATTGCGCACAAACTGATCAAATGCCTTTTCTGCCTGAGCTTTGGTTTCAGCCATCCAGATTTCATGCAACCCCGCTTTGGCTTTGCCGTGTATGGATTTCGGCAATTCATTGAGCACATTAGCTGTCTTGTGTACCCAGCAGCGTTGGCAACGGGTTTGAGGCCATGCCTCAGCCAAAGCCGCCCAAAAGCCCAAAGCGCCGTCACCGATAGCTAATTTCGGCGCTGTTTTCAGGCCCCGCGTTTCCAGATCCTGCAAGATGCTGAGCCAGGACGCTTTCGACTCGCGATAACCGTCAGACAAGGCCAACAAGCGTTTTTCGCCTTGCTCATTAACGCCAATGATGACCAGTAAACACAGGCGGTCATCCTCACCTCTTAACGTCGAATAAATACCATCCGCCCAGATGTAGACCATCTTTTCATCTGTCAAATCCCGACGATTCCAGGTCAGATAATCTTCACTCCACTGTGCCTTGAGTCGACTAACCACCGCTGACGACAAGCCTTTTGCGTCATCTCCCAGCAGCACTGATAACGCGTCCTGCATGTTGCCGGTGGAAATGCCGCGTAAATACAGCCAGGGCAAGGTCGCTTCAACCCGTTTGGCTTTACGGACATACGGCGGCACAATGGCGGAGTTAAACTTGACCCCTCCACCGGAACGATCACGCACCTTGGGTACCTTAACGGCTATCGACCCAAGCCCTGTTAACACTTGCCGTTCCGGTAAGTAACCATTACGAACCACTGTTTTCCGTCCACTCAACTCTGTCACATTGTCATACTGACTAAGAAAAAATTGCAGTTCCGTTTCAACCGCTTTTTCTATCAATCCTCGGGCTCCGTGTCTCAATAGCTCGGTCAGGCTATCGTTAATGGCACCTGGCGCATCAAACCCTTTTACGTTATCTTTATTCATGGCGTACCTTTTTGCTGTTATTCGATCTCGTCAATCTAATTTCAGCAGAGGTCGCCACCTGTATCAAGTTTGCCGTACACCAGATTTATTTATACCTC
>JAQTLI010000476.1 GCA_028714995.1 Methylobacter sp.
CCTGATACACAGACGCACCCTGATAATAAAATCAACAAAAAGATAGAGATTAATCATGAGCATGCAAATACCTACTATCAACTCTCATTTATTATTGAGTAGTTTAGTCATCCTAACTGCGCTCGGGGGGTGTGCTACAACAACTACGCCTAAAAAAGTCTCTCAAGAAGAAATCAATAAGAACGACCCCTGGGAAGGCTGGAATCGTGGTGCTTATGCATTTAATGACACCATCGACAAGGCTATTTTAAAGCCTCTGGCGAAAGGCTATGACTGGATAACTCCGGAACCAGTTGATCAAGGCGTGACCAATTTCTTCAGCAATATGAACGACATTGGCGTAACCATTAACGATTTTTTGCAATTCAAACTGGCGCAGGGCGGCATGGATGCCAGTCGATTCCTGATTAACACTACGGTTGGTGTTGTCGGTATTTTTGATGTAGCAAAGATGATTGATTTACCCAAGCATAATGAAGACTTCGGACAGACCTTGGGTTACTGGGGCGTTCCATCAGGCAATTATTTAGTACTGCCGTTCTTTGGATCAAGTTCACCCAGGGAAACGGCAGGTCTGGTTGGCGATGCTTTATTTAACCCGCTCACTTATACATTTGTCGCTTCTGGTGCAGCTGCCGTCAGCGCGGCAGCAACAGGCGCCAAAGCGGTTGATGTCACCGATACCCGATCCGACTTAATGACGACTGAAAAAATCGTTGATGAAGCTTCTGTCGATCGCTACTCCTTTATCAAAAGTGCTTACCAGCAACGCCGCAAACATCTGGTTAATGACGGTAATGTTTCGGAAGAAGATGAGTTAAAACTGGATGAGGATCTTGATATAGAAGGGGGAGAAGTCAGTAATGACAAAACCACAAAATCAAGCTCTGCCCCTGTCAATAAAACACCTGTTCATGTGAATAGCGACGCATCGTACTCAACCCCCGCCCCGGCGAATAAAAAGCCTGCGCACGTTTTGAAATTATTAGTACCTGATAAAAAATAACCGAAACTGAATGGATGACCAACAGGTCATCCATTCGAATTCCAAGAAAACGGTTGACCCTTTCCAAATTTCCTCAAGAAACAATAAATATCAAAATCACTTTGATATTATCGCCGGCAACACCCGTTCACCATCAATACAAAAGCCGGAAATAGCGCATTAAATACAGAAACCACAATAACTCTGCTTTCAACTGCAAAATATCTTGCCAGTTTTGCTGTATCGTTTCATCCTATGCTGCAATTTAGCAGTTCAAATTTTTTATAATGAAACTCTCCGTATTTATCCTACTGTTGAGCATCTGCTCCGGGTGCGGCTCAACCCCTGTTTCAAATCAGTGGGCAACAGTCACTCAACCTGCGAAAACGGGCAATAGCGCCCAGAGCATTGGAACCTATACTGCAGGCTGTCTGAGAAGTGCGGCTTCCTTGCCACCGAATGGAACAGGCTATCAACTGATGCGCTTATCGCGGGAGCGCTATTATGGGCATCCAGACTTGATACGGTTTATTGAAAACTTAGCGCAGACTACGGCTATACAGTACCGGAGTGTTTTACTCATTGGTGATTTGGGGCAACCACGCGGTGGTCCCATGTTAAATGGCCATCGCAGCCATCAGACGGGGCTCGATGTCGATATCTGGTATTTGCTTTCGCAAACTGCCGCAACCCGAAATCTTGGATTTGATGAGCGCGAAACCTGGAGTTCGCCTTCAGTCCTTGCCGCCAAATCGGATGCAATAGACAACAGCCAATGGTCGCTGGCTCATGAGAAAGTTCTTGAGGCGGCGGCACGCATGCCTGAAGTAGAACGCATCTTCGTCCATCCCAGCGTGAAACGTTTATTATGTACACGCAAGACAGCACATGACTGGCTGAGAAAAATTCGTCCATGGTGGGGACATGATGATCACTTTCATGTGCGCCTCAAATGTCCAAAAAACAATAATGACTGCCATGGGCAAGAGCCCATTCCTGAGGGTGATGGCTGCGATGCCTCGCTGGCTTGGTGGTTCTCGGCAGAAGCCAAGGCGGAGGCTTTAGCACCCAAAAAACCGGCACCGCGTCCCTTGCTTCCCCCGCAATGCGATGCAGTTTTGAATGAGTAACAACTCAATACGTCTTCATTAACCCATCAAGCGTCAACCCGCAACTGGGCGCAAAAGCATTCATGAAAAACATGACTTCCGGCTGCTCGGACGCGCCGATGGTTAAAGCCAATTGCTCGGAGGCGGTTTCAAACTCTCTATTGCCGGCTTTTAACTCAGCCTGGCATTTGAGATAGGCGGAGATTTTATCTGCCGCCTTGATGATCTTCACATGCTCTTCAGGCATCAGGTCGTGATGAATAAGCGCCTGAAAATCTGCCTGTAGTTCTGTCGGTAAAAGAGCCAGCAATTCTATCTCCGCCTGCTTTTCAATCTGCTTATAGGCAAGACTGATTTCCTCGGAATGGTATTTGATGGGCGTGGGCAAATCGCCGGTAATGACTTCGGTAATGTCATGATACAAGGCCGCAGCAGCAATAGCGTTGGCATCAACATTCCCGCCATAATATCGATTTTTAATCAATGCCAGGGTGTGGGCAATAACCGACACTTCCCAGCTATGCTCCATGACATTCTCTTCATGTGCATTGCGCTTGAGCCCCCAACGTTTAATCCATCTTAGCCGTGATAAATAGGCATAAAAGCTGCTTGTGATTGTTGTCTCTTTGCCTAAAGGATGCAGGCAAGGGGTATGAGCAGAAGCGATAGTTTTCATAGGTTTCTGATATTTATTTCTTCGTGGCAAGGTTAATAGTTTGATTAATCTGCATTTTAAGGCCGCAATCTGGTATCTTGTGTTTCTATTTTACGCGTTACACGCAACACTACTAAACCTAAATATATCATGCTTATTCAGTGGTACCCCGGCCATATGCACAAGGCCAGCAAAGAGGTCAAAGAAATCCTGCCCCAGGTTGACCTGATCATAGAAATTCTGGACGCGCGTATCCCGTTCAGCAGCCAAAACCCGATGCTCGCTGCCC
>JAQTLI010000477.1 GCA_028714995.1 Methylobacter sp.
TCAAACCCTTTTACGTTATCTTTATTCATGGCGTACCTTTTTGCTGTTATTCGATCTCGTCAATCTAATTTCAGCAGAGGTCGCCACCTGTATCAAGTTTGCCGTACACCAGATTTATTTATACCTCGGGAATATCTAGTACCTATCGTGAGGAGTAGACTTCTTTAAATTGTTACATAAATCCGTGGGGGGGACAGGACTCTAGCACAAAAGTTCTAACAAATTGGTTAGTCGGCACCCCAGAATCGGGCCGGGAAAATTGCCATATTGATAATCTGCATGAAGCCACGACCCGAACCGTCCGATTGAGTATAGGATTAGGTTCTTTCGGATATGGGCGAATACGATTCACATCGTGCTGTCATTCGGTTGAATTGTTATATTCTGAAAGCACTTCTTCAACTAGGGATTTCTTTCTCTGTTATGATCTGCCAGGGTATATCTTTTTCAACCCAGTAGCGTCTTTCAATTTCTAGTTTCTCTATAGTTCTGGGATCATTTAAAGCATCCGCATACTTAGTCTGAAGTACGAACTTAGGTCGATTAAGATCCTTGGTATTCACCAAAAATCAGAGGACATGTATTGTTTAACGCCAGAAATAGCAGGATGCGAAATACCATTATCAGCAGCCAACCTACTGGTAATATCTATTTCTAACGGAAACTGCTCTCGAATTTTTACAACTCCTGAATGCCATTCTAGCAAGAGAAAAACTGTAAGTTCGAGATCAGATAGTAAGTGATGGGTACGTTGCGATTTATGCCCGAATATACTATGGGATCTACCTTCTGAAGGTAGATCCCGAACAGTTATCCATGGTTTGTACTTGAAACCCCGACCAGAACCACGGCCGCTCTTGAGCCATTGTTGATTTTTAGCTTCCGAAATACTGTAACTTTTCTAGCCACAACAAAACCATTCTGCAATGCTCATTTTTTAAGCCTAGCGCAAAACGATTTTAGTATGCAACTTTAATACTCAGTATGATACTTTATTACTCTCCTACAAAAAAACTTGGGTTGCCAGGCAGCTATTCAACCGTAACCGATTTTGCCAGGTTCCTGGGCTGATCAACATCAGTGCCTTTTAAAATAGCGACATGATATGACAATAGCTGCAAGGGAATGGTGTATACAATCGGCGCAACTTCATTTTCGACCTGAGGTATTTTCACTATCTGTACATTTTCATCATTTGCCGAGACTAGTGTCTCATCCATAAAAACTATCAGCTGCCCGCCCCGGGCACTCACTTCCTGTATATTCGATTTCAGTTTTTCCAAAAGATTATTGTTCGGCGCTATGGTAACAACCGGCATGTCTGCATCTATTAATGCCAGGGGACCGTGTTTTAACTCTCCGGCCGGATAAGCCTCTGCATGAATGTAGGATATTTCTTTTAATTTTAACGCGCCTTCCATGGCTATCGGATAATGCGTTCCTCTACCTAGAAATAAGGCATGCTGTTTTTCTGCAAATTGCTCGGCTAATACCTTAATCTCATCATCCAGCTGTAATACTTTCTCTATTTGTCCCGGCAGACTGAATAATTCCGAGGTGATTTTTTGCTCTAATTTTTCGGTCAGGTGAAATCGCCTTCCAACAGCAATAACTAACAGCATCAATGTGGCCAGCTGGGTAGTGAATGCTTTTGTTGATGCTACGCCAATTTCCGGACCTGCCCGTGTCATTAATATCAGATCGGATTCTCTGACCAATGAGCTTTCCGGCACATTGCAGATTGCCAAAGAATATTTAGCACCCAGCTTTTTAGCCTCTTGTAGCGCTGCAAGCGTATCTGCTGTTTCCCCGGATTGGGAGATGGTTACAATCAAGGTATCCGCTGCTAATACCGGGCTTCTGTATCTGAATTCACTGGCTACTTCGATATTGCAAGGGACACCTGCCAGTTTTTCAAACCAGTATCGAGCTACTAAACCTGCATGGTAACTGGTACCGCAAGCCAGGATTTGGATAGCTTTTATGTTGTCGAAAATTTCGGCTGCATTGTGCCCAATTGAGCTTTCCTGCAATCGGTTATTAATAAACCTTCCCTCCAGAACCTGTGAAATAGCGAAAGGCTGTTCATAAATTTCTTTCAGCATGTAATGACGATAGTTGCCTTTATCGACTGAGTCAGCTTTTAGCAGACTTTCTTTTATCGGACGGGTAACGACCTGATCATTCACATCATAAATAACCAGTTCATCTAAGGTTATCTTGGCTATGTCACCGTCTTCCAGAAAGATGAATCGTTGCGTAACTGGTAGCAATGCAGCAACATCCGATGCGATAAAATATTCGCCTATGCCAACGCCGATAACTAACGGACTGCCTTTTCTGCATGCTACCAGGGTATCAGGATCTTCAATGCTCATTACGCCTAATGCATAGGCGCCATCGAGGTTTTTGACCGTCTGTTTTACTGCATTCAATAAGCCGTCCGTAGAGTCGAGTGCGTGATAAATTTCATGCACGATAACCTCGGTATCCGTTTGCGAATCAAACTCGTAGCCATTCTCTATCTGTGTTTTCCTTAATTGTTCGTGGTTTTCAATAATCCCGTTATGGACCACAGCCACCTTATTCCGACAGATATGTGGATGAGCATTTTCTATACTGGGTTTGCCATGGGTAGCCCATCTTGTATGTGCTATGCCGATATTGCCCGAAATAGGATCAGTCTCCAGCAATGCTTCGAGACCATTTACTTTTCCCAGCTCCCTTTTCCGATATATTTTCTGGTCGTTTATTACTGCCAATCCTGCCGAGTCATAACCGCGATATTCCAGACGTTTCAAACCCTCCAGTAAGATTGGCACTACATTACGCTGCGCTACTCCACCAACTATTCCACACATATTATTTTTCCTGTTTAACGGGTCGTTGCCATCCTGAAAGAGAAATCTGTTTTGCCCTGCCTAAGGTCAATTGATTCTCGGGGCTATCTTTGGTGATTGTTGATCCGGCACCTATCGTAGCATTTTTTCCAATGGTTACCGGGGCGACCAACTGGCTATTTGAGCCAATAAAAGC
>JAQTLI010000478.1 GCA_028714995.1 Methylobacter sp.
GTGGACAGCCTATGTTGTTTGAGGCCTGGATCGGGGCGCTGGCGTATACACTAGAGTTATATTTTGATTTTTCTGCTTATTCGGACATGGCGATTGGTTTGTCGTTAATGTTTAACGTGTGCTTGCCAGTGAATTTCAATTCCCCGTATAAGGCTACCAGCATCATCGAATTCTGGCGGCGGTGGCACATGACCCTATCGCGTTTTTTGCGCGACTATCTGTACATTCCACTGGGCGGCAATCGTAACGGTACAATTCAGCGATATTTGAATCTTATGATCACTATGCTGCTGGGCGGACTTTGGCATGGTGCGGGTTGGACATTTGTTGTGTGGGGGAGTTTGCACGGGTTTTACCTGATAGCCAATCATGTGTGGCGTGAATTAAAACAGCGCATGGACTGGGGTGATGGAGGAGCATGGTCAAATCTCGCTGCGGGCGCACTCACTTTTTTGGCGGTGGTCGTGGGTTGGGTGTTTTTCCGGGCGGAAAACCTTGCGACTGCTATTGATATGATAAGCGGTATGCTGGGCATGAATGGCTGGTCTTTTTCACAAGAATTGGAGGCAACAGCATTAGGCGATTTGATGAAAAATTTTGATGCCCAGTTTATCGGCACCATGGCGCTGACAGGCCGGGATTTTGGCAAAGCAATTTGCTGGTTAATGCTGGGCTTGATACTGTGTTTTTATTTCCCCAATAGCTCCGAGATTACGAGGCGGTTACACCCTGCTCTGACGGATGGACAAGCTTCAAGCAGTCTGACTGCCCGCATTCAAAATAAGATACTTCAATTGGTGAAGTGGCAAGCTACGCAAAGGCAAGGCGCAATCTATGGCGTGCTATTTTTCGTATTATTGAGCTACCTGGCATCCGCAAATAAATCAGAATTCCTTTATTTCCAGTTTTGACCATGAAGTTTATCCGGTCATTTTTTATTTCAGCTTTTGTTGCGTCTGTTGTCTATTTTTCTGCAATTTTAACGCTGCTTGATGCGCCTGTTCCCGCAGAATATTGGGTTGGTGAAATGATTTTCATCAAGAAGGAATTAGTGCAGGCGTATAAGGGGAAAAGCAAAATAATTGTTGCGGGCGGATCAAGTTCCCTGTTTGGGATAGATGCTGATCATGCAAGCAAACAGCTGGATATGCCTGTGATTAACTTCGGTTTACATGCAGGGTTGAGGCTGGATAAAATCTTCAAGGAAGTGAGCTCGGTGGTTGAGAAAGGCGACTTCCTGATCCTTACATTGGAGCCTTATTATTTTGACTGCAATACGCAATTTAGCGCATGGCAGGTTAATAATATTGTCGGCTGGGATCATGATGCCTGGAAAGACATGAGTTATCTGGAAAAGAGCCGATTTATTTCATCGGTGTCGCCTACACTGTTCGCAAGCATGTTACTGGCGGATTTTGAAAAAAGATTTTACCCCTCTGCGGTTTCTGATAGATTGGCTACGACCAATCAAGCAGTGGTGTTATCCAAATTTCATTCCCGCGTCATATCAAGCATTTTTGAATATTCGGCGTATCAGCTTGATCATTTTGGGGATATGCAGCAAGCAGTAGGCTCGCAGTTTTCAGGACAAAGTTTTGATGTAAGGAAGCCTTTGCATATCTGCGATGAAACAAAAAACTACCTGATTGAGTTTGTGAATGACATGAAAGAAAGGGGAGTGCGGGTGTATTTTGCAAACACCCCTTATTTAGTTTCAGACATCGATATGGATGAGATAGAAAAAGGTGAATCAGGCTTTCTTGAAGAGATGTCCTCAGTCGGGGTTATGATAGATCAACGAAAAGATGTGTTTTTTGACAGAAAATATTTTTTTAACACTGATTTGCATTTAAACACTGAAGGTAGGCGTCTTCGAACAAGCTCTTTTATAAAGGCTGTACGCAAGAACGTATTATCGCAATTACAAAAATGATTAATGACGCACAAATGAGAACCTTAAACTTATTAATGAACAAATTGCAGAAGATGCAGCGGTGTTTTAGCCTGTTAATACTGAGCGTATTATTGTTACTTGCGCCACAAGCGGTATTCTCCGCACAAATTAATGTCACGTTTGATCGCAATCCGGTCAGTCTTGATGAATCCTTTGAGATCATTTTTTCCGCTACCGAGTCACCGGATAGTGCCCCGGATTTCAGCCCGCTGGAACAGGATTTCGAGATACTCAGTCAAAGCCAGAGCAGCAATTCGTCATGGATAAACGGACATTCCAGCAAGACCATACAGTGGACGCTTAATGTCATGGCCAAACATCCCGGCAGACTGATTATTCCGCCGATGAAATTCGGTGATGATGTGAGCCAGGCGGCAAGCATTCAAGTTATTCAGGGCACAGCGAATAAAGCCGTCAATACAGACGAGGATTTGTTTCTGGAGGTTGAGGCGACACCGGAAAGCCCTTATGTGCAATCCCAGGTTCTCTATACCATGCGTTTATACCGAAGGGTTGATATTGCCCAGGCCAGCTTGAATGAACCGGAACTTGCTGACGCCGTGATTGAAAAACTGGGCGAAGACAGTAACTATAATACCGAGATCAACGGGGTGAATTATCTGGTTACCGAACGCAAATATGCCGTGTTCCCGCAAAAAAGCGGTTCTGTAACCATCAAGCCGCTGGTACTAACGGCGGAAGTAATGACTCATAGGCGTCCGACCTTTAATGGTTTTTTAAACTCCCAGACAACCAGAACCAAAAAGGTTTCATCCAAATCGGTGACGCTGGATGTAAAACCGGTGCCGGCAGCTTTTACCGCGCAACATTGGCTATCGGCGGAACAGCTTGTTTTAAAGCAGGAATGGTCGGGCGATAGCCAGCAAATGAAAGTCGGCGAACCATTGACCAGGACCTTGACGCTACTGGCAAAAGGCGCAACAGTCGGCCAGTTGCCTGAATTAAATGCCGCAACAATTGATGATCAGTTGAAAGCCTATCCGGATCAACCGGTATTGCAGGAACAGAACAAAGCAGATGGGTTGATTGCTTTCAGGGAAGAAAAAATAGCTTTGAT
>JAQTLI010000479.1 GCA_028714995.1 Methylobacter sp.
AAAGTGGCTAATGATTTTAAAGAGAAAATGACCATTAAATTTGACCCGTTTTTACCGAAATGGAATTACGTTGCCATTCCATCCGCTAAGGCAATTTCTGGTGTTATTAAATTCTGATCCCTTAGTGGTATGACTGATGCTTCTAAAGCAGCTTAATCAAATGGTCCTGTCGCAAGTAATCAAGCCTTAAGACGTACCTATTTGCGGACAAAGTTATCCAGTTTTTCATTTCGGTGTTCGGAGGGTATGAAATCAATGGTGTCACCAAATTAACTACAGCTTGATACAGGTAAAGTCATGGGCCTTTGATTTTTTATAAGTTTCATTTCTATGTCACGAAGTCGCAAAGGTACGTGTATGATTTTTAGCGGCCTTGGCTAAGGAAGATGAATAGCGCGAACTATCCAGTGCTTGAGTGTGGCACGCCCAATTTTAACACCCATTCCTCCAAAATTTCTCCAAACTCACGATAAAAAATGGCATACCCGGCATAAAAAACGATGGAAGAATAATATTTTTCGGATAGTGGACGCCTTTAAAACTGGTATTTGAATTTCAAATTCCTGACAGAAATAAATAATCGCCCATTTTGACAAGTTTTGAGTTAAAACCAAATACGATCCCGGCTCAGAAAAGTTGTTGTGCGTAAGGTATTGATGGCAATTGAGTTTTCGTAGAATAGCTTTGAATCCTGCCTCAACCCATCGTAAGTTGAGCTTTTTTGTTAACTACTGCAGACTTTTGGAAACATAAATTCAGAAGTTAAGCAGAAACTCCTGCCTGTTGTAGACAAATTCATATTTTTTTAGTATAAAAAACAAAACTAAACAATAACTTAAATATATAATGACTGACACAAAAAAACTGTGTGATCTTTGCGGGTTAATTGTCGAAACGCCAACTTATACATGGAAAACTAAAGAAGGTATAAAAGTGTTTTGTTGCGAAGGGTGCAAAGGCATTTATCAATTGTTAAATGAAGATGATATTCTGCCTGAACCCGATCAGAATTAATTATCCACCAACTATTCAGGCAATTATTTAATTTGCTTGCTGACCTGGAAAAATGGCGACTTAAAACCAAAGCCTGCTGTAAAAGCAGTCTCTTGGAAGGAAAAAGCCAAATCCAAATTAGACGATTTTAAAGCGACACGCAGGGCCAAAGAAAAATTCGGCGATGCCAAAGAAACAGTACGACAGCTAAGATCATTTTACCAAGCTGGGAATAAAAGCCCACGGCTTTCATGAAAGACCCGGAAAAAGCTATCATTGATTTTTTAAACGATATTCTGGTGATCTTTCTTATTAGGCTGCACTGGACAATATTACTCAACAATGGCTGGTAAAACCTCTCAAACATCGCTATGAATGGAAGGCTTTGTTTTACATGTTCTTTTTGCTGGTTCGTTCACGTAAACAAAAATAGAACCTTTCATGAGTCGGTGCTTTCAAAGCTACACTCATAACCACTACGTGGGCCTGATGCATGGAAACCGGGGGTACAGCTATATTTCCTGATCGGGCAGCTAATGGTGGTCACATTACCTCCCTGCATATTTTTGACAACTGTCGCTATGGATACAAAAATTTTTACGCCGAAAAATTTCCAGCTGGTCCATCAATTAACCAGACGTATCCGAATTATCTCGCCGATTTTGAAAAATGATCAAGAGCGTAGCTATATTTTTGAAATTCTTTTAAAAAAACGACCCGAAATAAAAAGGATTCGATCGGTTTACGCGCTGGGCTCTGTTGTTATTCAGTTTGATCCCATCAAACTGCCAAAAAAGAATTTGCTTATTGTGCTGGATGCGGTGTTGGGGAATATTGCCCTAAAACAGATTGATCAGCACAAACAACAAAAGAAAATCTTTGATGGTCCGTTACAGGAAATAGATCTTGCTGTTGAGGGCATGACCTGCGCATCCTGTGCTTTGCTGATCGAAATAGTGTTAAAGCGCGACTCCCGAATCAAGCAGGCCAGTGTGAACTTCGGTACATCAACCCTGACTGTTTATGGTCAGTTAACCAAGGATGATGTGGGCGCCAAGGTTGAGACCCTGGGTTATAAAACTTACGCGATGGATATCTTATCCCAACGCAAAAAATTGATTGAGAAGGAATAGCAGTGGATTGCTATAGCTAAACGCCGTTTTATCTGGTCCGGAATTTTGATTTTTCCTGTTGTAGTTGTTGGCATGAATATGCCGATGACGATTGTGCTATAGACGTTATGCTGCTGGTTCGTTCCGGCGAGAAAATTCCGACCGATGGTGTAGTTATTCAGGATATATCCACGGCTGATGAAGCTATGGTGACGAGAGAAAGCTTGCCTGTCATTAAAAACATTGATCATAAAGTGATTGGAGGTTGTGTTAATGGCAGCGGCGAGTTGCGTATTCGTGTAACAGCGGTGGGAATGGATACCATGCTGGCCGGGATAGTGCACATGGGTGATCAGGCTCAGGCAACCAAGTTACCGATTCAAAAACAGGTGGATAAAATTTCCGCCGTATTTGTGCCTTCAGTGATGGTTATGTCGGGTTTAACCATGGCCAGTTGGCTGCTGGTGGGGATGCCATTCAGTTTTGCTTTCGGTAATGCCATCACGGTATTACTGATTTCAGAAAAAATGGCCGCACAGGCTGTACCCGCAATTGGTTTAATAGGAGGTGCATCGGTTAATTTATTGTTTATCAATCATTACCAGAAAATGGCTAAAGCCCATTTCACCATACGGCGATTGGAGCGGCGTTACGGAGAGGAATTGGTTAAAGAGGCTTATATGGAAATTGTAGCCATTCATACTGAAAATAAAAGCAACGTTGTAGCTAAGAGAATTAAGTGAAGATCGAATGTAAACTAGGGAAGCGCTAATTAGATCCCCGAACATGAAATAATATTGCCATCAATCCAAACAAACCCAATAGTCCCATGTCCTATCAAACCAGTTTTGCTGACCTCGAATATAACCACAAAAAGCGCCTGACAAGAAGGGAAGTTTTTTGAACGAAATGGAGCAAACAGTTC
>JAQTLI010000480.1 GCA_028714995.1 Methylobacter sp.
TTGCTCATAATAATGATGTCCTTCATAGCTGTCCTTATTTGCACTCAATTTACAAAACTGTAAATTTACACACAAACAGGACATTTCTACTTTGCTAAAACAGGACATTACTATATTGCGTTTACATGAAAATGGCGGATAAGTGCAAGAAATTCTGATTATGAAATCAAGAATCTACAGATAGGTGGTCACGATGAAACAACTGTCGAACTTTTGCGAACGCAGACATGTAATACACTCTTGATTTACTCCGGCTTAAAAACTAAAGCAGGATACATGGATTACCTGGTCAAAATTCGATCGGTACAAACCCCTCTAAATGGTCAATTTTCAATCGGCGCCAACATGTAGCAATAAAATAGTGGCCTCTGTAATAACTTCTGCATGTTTGCTCGCTACCTTTTTTATCAGGGTGAACTTGGATACCCGATCCACTATCGTAACTAATGCGCCTTGATGGTTCTTACCTATCACGGTATCAATTTCCCAATCGCCGATGCGGGTCTTTTGCGCAACGATCTCAGGGCGTTCGTCGATACTGATACGGTTCCTGATCTGGCCGCGCTTATCCTTTGATCCGTATCGCTTTTTGCGTTTCTTGTTGCTTTGTCGAAGATGCTTATACAGCGTGCCGCCGCACTGCTTATCTGTCCAGATATGCTGATAAATGCGCTCATGACTGATTGTGATTTCCAGCTTCCCCGAGACTTGCTCTGGACTCCAGTCCAAACGGATTTTTTCTTCAATCTCAACGATCACTTCTGTGGTCATTTTTAGTGCTTTTGCAGCTTGAGCCCGTCGCTTATCTGCTTTTATTTGCGCCTGCTTCGGGAAGTAGCCCTTTTTGCCTCGATTGCGTTTCAGCTCCCGGCACACGGTAGATCCCGATATGCACAATAACTCTGCTATCTCTTTCTGGTTTTTTCCCGCTGTAATTAATATCTTAATCTGGTATCTTTGTGCTTGGCTTAGCTGTTTATAGTTTCTCATGCGCTTTCTCGTCTTTGGTCGGATTGAAAAAAGCGTGAAACTATATCAGCTAACCTTTTTCTTTTCCGAGCAGTGACGATTGCACTTATGAGTTGAATCTAAGAGTCATTACGGGAGTCATGATGCACAGCGTAGCAACGCGAAGTTGTGCATCGTGGCGGACGGAGGACGAACGCGGGCCGCCGAAGGCAATGACCGCCAGGATTTTTCGCTGCTAAAATCGGATGGATCCCATTTTAGCTTTCGCGAAAAATCCTGGCGCGCTGGCCTGTTCATAAAGGCGAACCAGATGGTTTATGAAGAATTGCAGAAATTACGGGCTGCGTAACATCAGTTATTAAATAGGCTCTTAATAAATGGCCAGCCGCGTGTCAACCATTTGTCTAAAGCCATCACCACTACGGGTTTAACCTGTACCGCAATGCGCTCAATAAAAGCTGCTATTTTAGCAAAACGTGCTTTATTTAATTCTGAAGTAAATCTATCCCGCCATTGCAGATAGTTTTTGCCATAGCCATCGATGAAAACCGGCTTAAACAGCCACATTTCCAGGATAGAAGTTACCCACATAAACATAAATGAAACACCCATCCCCATACCGGCAATAATAACCAGCCAGGCAAACATCGGGTGAATTTTGGTCAGCCACCAGGACAGGATATCCGCTATCAAAAACGCATAAGGCATACCGATAGCAATACATTTGTATTTGGTCGAGGTGGTCTCTGCAAAGCTGAAAATAAGCCCTACGAACATAAAAATAAAGCTGATGCCAAACATATGAACATGTGAAACCCGCGTTAACGACTCAAATGTAGCACCTTCATCCTGAGTAGTCAGCGCTTTTAATGCCTCAAACTTGGTGAAATCGGGTATGCCTGATGCCTCTTTGTTATGACACATGACACAACGGGACTCGATTATTTTGTCAACACCATCATCCTTATAGACATCAATATCGGCACCATCCCTGACCCATTGCATGATTTCAAAACGCTCTTGTTCGGACGCATTATTCTTCATGGAACCATTCAGTTTCTGCTCCAGAACGGTTCCCGAACGGTTACCGTAATAACTGTAAACAATATCATCAACGGACAAGCCGAATTTGCCATCGGCCATGCCATGCGTAAACAATATCTGAATCAATGCAAAAAAATAACCTATGCCAACTGTACACAGGTAACCGGTAAACAATACTTTGATAGGCGTATCATGATCTTTTAAGGGTGTGTATTTTTGTTTCATATTATCGTTCGAAGATGAATTTTCGGGGGATTCAGAGGTAATGGTAATGGCGGTAATGATACACTGCCTGGGATTTTAAACGGTTTGCGAAACCTACAAACAAAAAGACTTCCAGAGCTGTTAAGCTGTGGAAGTCTTCAAGACGCTTGGTTAAGCGGTTCAGGTAAGACATCATTCGCATGTAAATTGTTCAGCCTTGATTCGTTTATGGTACAGGTTAACATTACTGGCAATGATTGCCGTACCGAATAGTGCGGATGAGATGGTGAATTCACCTGAAATAAAGCCCAGCAGGCCGGTTACAAATAGCAATCTCGTTAAAATATCTTTGTAAAAGTCGTTCATAAGTAAGTCCTCATATGAAATTGAACAGTTTATTCAAACTGCAACTCAACTATAGGGAAGATACCTATTGTTGACAATAACACTGAGAATATATGGTTTGTTTCCTGATTGATACATTAAATCTATAATCCATTCAACTAGGGGTAGTTACCACATAGCTGTAAAAGGTTAATCGTAAAAACCGCCATCTTCGACAGGTACAATATTATTATTCAATCTAATCAACAAATTAAGCTTCCCTCGCTTTAGCTAATAGGGGACAATACACGAAACGGATTTTTACGCACTATTAGGAGAAAATTGT
This sequence comes from Methylobacter sp., assembly GCA_028714995.1. GTDB lineage: Bacteria > Pseudomonadota > Gammaproteobacteria > Methylococcales > Methylomonadaceae > Methylobacter_A. The sequence continues at coordinate 2,888 of JAQTLI010000480.1, forward strand.
CCCAATTAATCCCTCTAAAAATCGAATACGAACCGGTCAAGCGCCGAATAAGATAATCTTACACCATTCAAACTAGGTTTTTACTGAGATAGTAATTAATGCTCAATACATTGTTTTTTATTAGGGTATATTCCTT
>JAQTLI010000481.1 GCA_028714995.1 Methylobacter sp.
CCTTTAGCTTCGGTGGTAATGGCTGCGATGACTGAAGGTATCCGCGACAGATCGCCGAGCAGTTTCAGTACGGGTTCCGGCACATCGCGCACCAGCATCGGCGTCGCAAACACGTCTTTTTCCAGAGCTTTTTCCGGCATGCCCAATACTTCGACGACGTCTAAAACCCAGTGTCCGGGATCGTAAAGTTTGGCGAGCGCATCGGTAATCTGCTCAACCAGGCGGCGGGTTTCGGTGTTCAACGATACCACGTACAGCGTTAGAACCAGTTTGTGCGGCGTTGCGCGCTGTGCATCCTGAACAGGGACGATACGGGCGATCTGGGCGATATTGCGAATTTGTATGGAAGACAATGGCTTGCTGGCCAGTTCAAACTGAAAGCCTTCCTCGTGTATGCCTTTCAGTTGCTCCATGTATTCGTTGGCAAAGGCGGTAACAATATAAATGTTCAGCGTTTCGTCAATGGCTTTCAGGCGGCGCAAGGTTTCCGCGCCATCGATGCCGGACATGCGAAGATCGAGAAAAATCAGATTGGGACGTTCGGCAAGGGCCATTTCGATGCCTTGTAAACCGTTCTCGGCTTCGCGAACCGAGAATTTGTCTTCTTCCAGAATTAGTTTGAAGGCACCGCGCACCGCAGGATCGTCGTCTATTACCAAAATTTTGCTAACCATATATCGTGTCTCTTGTGTATTTGGATTTAAATGCTCAAGCATGGGAGAATCTTAGCCGCAAACAGCAGCTTGTGTCCAAATCGTGTGTAATGGGGGTTGAATGCTCAAAGATAGGGTAATCGTAGCCGCATGCAGCAGCCGTGTCCATATATACTCTCCATCTGTATATTGCCTCCGACATCCTGAACCAGACGTCGGATGACCGACAAACTCAGGCCGGGGCCTTTTCCTGGAGACATCTAAATGTCCGAAAAGAGTCGAGCTCGGTCTTTCGTGAATGCCGCGGTTCGACCCAGACTGATGACATGGACTCCTCCCCACTCCCACGGTGTCATAATGCACCAACATTAAAAGACGGAGCAAAGAGGAGTCCGAAATGAATCTTAACGTAGTAGGTTTGGATATAGCAAAAAGCATTTTTCATTTGTACAGCCATTCTACAAATGGCAAGCCATTGAAAAAGAAACTGAAACGAACAGAATTATTAGCTTATATCGCAAATATGCCTGAGAGTCTAATTGGAATAGAGGCCTGCGGCGGTGCACATTACTGGGCTCGATAGTTCAAAAAATTGGGTCACGAAGTCATATTGTTGAATGCGCGTTATGTAAAAGCCTTTGTGGTCGGGAATAAAAACGATTTTAATGATGCCGAGGCGATCTATACAGCTGTAACTCGTCCTAATAAACGTACGGTTGCTGTGAAAAACCTGGAGCAGCAAGAAATGCAGATGTTACATCGATTGCGTCAGGATTTGATCTATCAGCGGACTGCGCTGACTAATCGGATTTGTGGTTTTTTATCTGAGCTTGGGATTGTCATACCACAAGGTGTTAATCAAGTTAGAAAGCAACTACCGCTGATTTTGGAAGATGCCAAAAATGGCTTGACATCGTTAAGCCGTGAACTATTTGCCGAGATGTATGAGGCTCTCGGCAAACTGGATGACGATATCAAGGCACAGGATAGGCGTATAAATCGGTTATGTCAGCAAAACTCGCTTAGTCGTCGGTTCCTAGATGTGCTTGGCATCGGCCCGATCACCGCGACGATCATGGCATCCGACATAGGTGATGGCAAAGGCTACGCGAAAAGTCGAGATTATGCTGCCAGCCTTGGTGTGGTGCCACGTCAACACAGTAGTGGGGACAAACTAGTATTGCTGGGTATCAGTAAACGCGGCAATCGTTATCTGCGCACTTTATTGATCCATGGTGCGCGATCAGTAATCAAATGTTGCACTGGTAAAACCGACCCACTGAGTCGATGGCTACAGGCCCTGGTTGAACGGCGCGACTTTAACAAAGCTGCAGTGGCGCTGGCTAACAAAAATGCCCGTGTACTATGGGCAATGGCTAAGCAGAATAGCGCCTACGAGGCAACTGCGGCTTAATCATGCAAAGCGTGGATAACCCTCATACCGGTGAACAAAATTTAACCAGATTGCGGAGGCAAGAGAACCGCTATTGATGACGACAACAGGTCAGACCGGTGCTTTTAAAACCCGATTGACACAGGGTTCATAAAAGCCGGCAGACTGTTTTGGGGAAAAAGCGCGCGGATAGATTCATCAGGGTCCAGAGGTTTAAAAATACCTCTATCAAGAGACCGAATATATGGCTGCAATCTCGATCTCTGTTGAAAGTATCAATTGTGGGGAAACTTGGCTTGCAATTGGGGAGGGGTCCATATATGTGTCAAAACCGGTCAATCAGTAATTTCTAGGACATGTCTGGTGAAACTTTGAAACTTTGAAGCCAATCATTCAACGACAGCTATAATCTAATTATTGATTTTTTTAAAAATAATCGAATTTCCCTTTTCGGAGTGGAAGCTCCATTGGCTCACTCTGTTAAGCCCCCATTCATTTCATATAGGGATAATCTTAGCCAACCATAATTGCTTAGAAAATAACAGTTGGCTTCAGTCACCTATGGTCAAAGCTTATGAAAAAGTTTATTTTATTAATTCAAATGATTGCCCTTTTTTGGAGAAAAACATGAAAAAAAATAATTTATCAACAATGTTGGTGATTTCTGCATTAGCCACTGGGTGCGCATCTATGAGTGGCTGGCGTCCAATTGTCGATCATCGCATGGACCAACATCCAGAAACCGTTCAACGCGACATGTTAGAGTGTAAGACACTGGCAGATCAAGCATCGGATATCACGAAAGAAGTCGGTATGGGCGCAGGCGTTGGTGCTGTTACTGGTGCAGCTGGTGGCGCAGCTGTTGGCGCTATAGCGGGTAGTGCTGCAACAGGTGCCGCGGGTGGTGCTATTTTGGCCATTCCCGCTGGATTGTGGAAAGGTTATGAAGCCA
>JAQTLI010000482.1 GCA_028714995.1 Methylobacter sp.
TTACCTCACACAAAGCGGTATTACTGACAAAAAATGGATTAGATGACAATTAATTTCGGAATTCACCCAATTTGGGGAGACCGATCAAAAATTATCACGAATACGCTTGTTAAAAACCGGATGTTGGAATGACAAAATGACAGAATTATTTTTCTGCGTTTTGACACAGTCTGGGCCAATTGCAGACATCAGCATTGTTTGAAGAAATCATATATTTTTAGCATTCAACTCAGTCATCTGGCATCATTTTGGTGGCACTATTGCAATCAATGACTTATTTGATTTATTAAACTCTGAAACTTTAGTTATTACTTAAGCAATTTAGCTTCATTTTTCGGCCGGACTTCTAATTAATGAAAATTCCTTCTCCTGACGAGCGCCACGAAATACTACTCGCACGTCGCAACAAGAAAATGGCTCTTTCACCTCATGCCTACATGCGTGGCAATACTACCCAGTATTACGAATGGCTACACAGTCAGCGTGGTCACTCCCTGCCACATGGACCCGCCATTTGGATTTGTGGCGACTGCCACCTTGGCAACCTTGGCCCGTTGGCCGACACTGATGGAAAGGTCGATGTGCAAATACGTGACTTTGATCAGACCGTTATTGGTAATCCTGCGCATGATCTTTTACGGCTTGCCCTGTCACTAGCCACAGCCGCACGGGACTCAAACCTGCCAGGTGTAATCACTGCACATATGCTCGAACACCTGATTGAGGGTTATGAACAAGCCCTCGACACAGGCGAAGAGCGAGTCTCTATGCAAAAACCTGATTTGATCAAGGTAGTTATTCGCAGCGCGGTTAAACGCACATGGAAAAAACTGGCTAAGGAACGCATTGTCAATCAGCAGCCGAAAATTCCCCAAGGGAAAAATTTCTGGCCTCTGTCAAAATCCGAGAAAAATGGCATCACGCAATTATTTGAAAAGCGGGAAATGTTAGAGCTGATCACCACACTGAAGTCCCGCGATGATGATTCTAAGATTGAGGTATTAGATGCTGCCTACTGGGTGAAAGGTTGTAGTTCATTGGGCTTGTTACGCTATGCAGTGTTGTTAAGAGTGGGTGGAGACGACTATTGCCTTATCGACATAAAAGAGGCCGTACATGCTATCGCTCCTCGTTATCAGCACGTCAGTATGCCACGCGATAACGCAGGTCGCGTGGTTGAAGGCGCACACCAAATGTCGCCGGCCTTAGGCGAGCGCATCATCGCAGAACGTTTTCTAGAACATGGCGTGTTTATTCGAGAGCTATTGCCGCAGGACCTCAAGCTAGAGCTTGATCGAATGAGTATAGAAGAGGCAATTCGTATGTCGAGTTATCTAGCGTACGTAGTTGGCTGTGCACATGCCAGGCAAATGGATGATGGAACCCGTAAAATCTGGCGCAGTGAACTGAAGCTTAACCGAAGCAAGTCACTCGCCACACCTGCGTGGTTATGGAAAAGTGTTGTACAGCTAATGGCTAGCCACGAGGCAGGCTACTTGGAGCATTGCCGTAAATATGCGTTACGATTGGATAGCTACTGATGAAATTCAGCCAGTACGTACCAATAAATGCCAAAAATACGCGCAGCGTATGTTGTAAGATGTTTATGGCTTTAGCCAGGATAATTTTGTCCGCAAAATAGGGCTGCTTAAAGCTTTGAATATTTGCGATATAATCCTTGCTGGTTAGCTTTTTTACGTTAATTCTGTTTCGAAATGTACACTTCTGAATGTCAGAAATGGGTCGAACTCGGTCTTTCGCGAATGGCTCTGTTCGGCGTGAACCGGTCAGTCATTGCCATGTTGCACCTGGACTTTATCAACCAACTAGGTTTTTATAAGACAGTCAATGTCGCCTATTATATTATGTCGATTTACTATGAGGATTACGCGATGAGTGGTTGTTGTGACGATAATTGTTCTTTAGACCGACTGCGCGAACGGCAACGTGGAACGTTACAAATTGTCCTTGGCATCAATGCCGTGATGTTCTTTGTCATCGCTGCCGCTGCGCTTTATGGCAAGTCGACTGCACTGCTAGCTGACAGTCTTGATAACCTTGGAGATGCATTGACATACGGCCTTAGCCTCTACGCGGTTTCGAGAAGCACTGCTGTTAAGGCCAAAGTCGCACTGTTTAAGGGTGGGCTTATTTTCCTTGCTGCTGTCGCCGTGGCCGCTCAAATTACTTACAAGTTTTTTGTCCCAAGCCTACCCATATTCGAGATTATGGGCGCATTCAGTCTTCTTGGCCTTGCAGCAAACTCCCTTTGTCTTTTTCTGCTGTGGCGACATCGTCGCGAAGATGTGAACATGAGTTCAGTGTGGGAGTGCTCGAGAAACGATATTGTATCCAATCTTTCGGTTTTTGTGGCGGCTGGAGCAGTCTGGTTCACCGGTTCAGGTTGGCCCGATATTGTGGTTGCATTGGGGCTCGTAGGGTTCTTGCTGCGCTCGGCTATCCGCGTTATTTTTTCGGCTTTGGCAGAGCGTCGTGCAGCAACCTAACACTGTTATCTGTTCCCCAAAGTATCTGAATGACCGGAAAGCGTCGTTAGAGGTCACATGAAGAAAACTGTACTTTTATTGTTATGCTTGCTTATTTTGCAAAGCGCATATGCTGAAAATTTACCTAGTGTTTGTTACGGCACAACACAAGAAGGGCGTTTAGAAAATGGTTGGCAATTACCGTCATCAGGAAAAAACTATGAAGCTTATAGCACTTTGGGTGTAATTACCGGAAGAAACTATGTTCATAGTAAAGTCTACGACTTAGTAGTGGCAGCGTACAAATCTCTGGAATCTACTGCTCCAGATAAAATGTTTATATATGGGGAGTCTGGTTCAAAAGAGGGCTGATGTGTCAACACTTTTCCGGACACAAGGTTAAGCAGATTTTAGCTGCATTTCGTAATCTACGGGCGATAAATAGATATTGGCAGAATGATACCGTTCACGGTTATAAAACACCTCGATATATTCAAATACATCCTGCTTA
>JAQTLI010000483.1 GCA_028714995.1 Methylobacter sp.
ATTTCAGAACAACCGACGTAACGGGTGCTGTTGAGCTGCCAGAAGGCGTTGAAATGGTGATGCCCGGTGATAATATTTCAGTAAAAGTAAAGCTGATTTCACCGATTGCCATGGAAGATGGCTTGCGCTTCGCAATCCGTGAAGGTGGTCGTACAGTAGGTGCGGGCGTCGTTGCATCAATACTTGAATAGTGAAAAAATATAGTATATTATAACAGTTTATGTAGGGCTTGTCTGAATAGGTCAGTAGTTCAATTGGTAGAATAGCGGTCTCCAAAACCGCGGGTTGGGGGTTCGAGACCCTCCTGGCCTGCCATTCAGATTAAAGTAAATCAATATTTCTATTGTCACAGTAAAAAACACATGAGCACTCAGGCAGAAGCATCGACATCAGTATTTGATGTTGTTAAGCAAGTATTTTCCGTTGTCTTTGTGGCTGCTGGTGTGGCTGCATTTTATTATTTTTCCGAAATTCTGCTTTTATATCGAGTTTTAGGTTTGGTGACTTTGATGCTGGTCGTGGTGGGTATAATGCTTACTACTGGGCTAGGTAGGAATGTTTGGGCGTTTGTATTGGAATCCAAACAAGAAGTCAGAAAGGTTGTTTGGCCTACTCGTGAAGAAACCATGCGCACTACATTGCTGGTGTTTGCAATGGTCTTTATTGTTGGACTGATTCTGTGGTTGCTAGATATGTCTCTTTTTTGGGGAGTGCGGCTTTTGACTGGGCAGGGTGGGTAAGATGGCTCTTCGCTGGTATGTTGTTCACGCCTACTCAAATTTTGAAAACAAAGTTAAGCAAGCATTAGAAGAACGAATTAAAAGAGAAGGTTTGGAGCAGTATTTTGGCAAGATCCTGGTTCCGACCGAAGAAGTTGTTGAAGTGCGCATGGGTCAGCAGCGCAAAAGTGAAAGAAAGTTTTTTCCTGGATATGTGCTTGTTCAGATGGAGTTGACCGATGAAACTTGGCATTTGGTAAAGGATGTGCCTAGGGTTCTTGGTTTTATAGGCGGTACTTCAGATCGTCCTGCGCCTATATCGGAAAAAGAAGCAATGGCTATCCTAAATAGAGTAGAAGAGGGTGTGAATAAGCCTCGTCCCAAGACTATGTTTGAGGCTGGTGAGGTAATTAGGGTTATTGACGGGCCATTTAAGGATTTCAATGGCATAGTTGAAGAAGTTAATTACGAGAAAAGTAAATTAAAAATATCTGTCCTCATTTTTGGTCGTTCAACGTCTGTTGAGTTGGGTTTTGGACAGGTTGAAAAAAGTTAATTAAACTTAAGTTTTGTATTTGAAAATCACTGTCTGAATAAGGCAGTGATTTTTTGTGTCTAGGGGAGCTGAAAAGCGTTTGTACCCATATTTGGAGTAAGAAATGGCAAAGAAAATAACAGCATATATAAAGCTGCAGGTTAAGGCAGGCGAAGCGAATCCAAGCCCTCCGGTAGGCCCAGCTTTGGGTCAGCGTGGTGTGAATATTATGGAGTTTTGTAAGGCATTCAACGCTAAAACACAGGATGTAGAAAAAGGGTTGCCTTTGCCTGTTGTTATTACTGTTTATAGTGATAAAAGCTTTACTTTTATTACAAAAACACCGCCAGCTTCAATTCTTTTGAAGAAAGCTACGGGTATTAAAAGTGGAAGCAGTAATCCAAACACCAAGAAAGTGGGCACTGTAACTCGTGCGCAATTGGAAGAAATCGCCAAAACAAAAATGGAAGATTTGAATGCGGCGAACCTGGAAGCAGCAATAAGAACAATTGCAGGCAGTGCGACCAGCATGGGTCTGACTGTGGAGGGATTATAATGGCTAAGTTGTCAAAAAAAGCGTAAATTATCAAAGGGAAAGTTGATAAGACTAAACAGTATTCGATTACCGATGCAGTACAGCTATTAAAAGAGCTGGGTACGGCAAAGTTTAACGAAGGCATTGATGTTAGTGTCAATCTGGGTGTGGATCCTCGTAAGTCAGACCAAAATGTCCGCGGTGCAACAGTATTGCCGAATGGAACAGGTAAAACAGTTAGGGTAGCAGTTTTTACTCAAGGTCCTAATGCCGATGCTGCAAGAGAAGCGGGTGCCGATATTGTTGGTATGGATGATTTGGGCGAGTTGGTAAAAAAAGGCGAAATGAATTTTGACGTTGTCATCGCATCTCCTGATGCAATGAGGGTTGTTGGTCAATTGGGCCAAATTCTAGGCCCTAGAGGTTTAATGCCTAATCCTAAGGTTGGAACTGTGACCGCTGATGTTGCTACAGCAGTTAGAAATGCTAAATCAGGTCAAGTTCGTTACCGTACTGATAAGTCAGGAATTATTCATTGCACACTGGGTAAGGTTACATTTGATGCTGCTGCTATTCAAGGTAATTTGGAAGCTTTAATTTCAGATTTGAAAAAACTAAAGCCGACTGCTGCAAAAGGTATTTACATTAAGAAGATAACATTGTCCTCGACAATGGGGCCTGGTTTGTGGCTTGATCAAAGCAGTTTTTCGATTTAAAAATTACAAAAGACTTTGGGTTGCCGATTTAATCGGTAACCGTCAAAGACCGCAGGTGTTGAGAGACTTAATATGTCCTGCGTAGACGGAAGCTGGAACCTAAAAACTGGGGAAAAGTGCCGTAAGGGGTATCCAATGGATACGTTTTATTAGATCTGGATATATAGTCCAGGAAATTACCGGAGGTAAGCTGTGGCACTAAATTTGGATAGCAAAAAAGCTGTCGTAAAAGAAGTCGCTGAATACGCCGCTAAAGCCTATTCTGCAATTGCAGCAGAATATCGTGGATTGACAGTTACGGAATTAACCGAACTGCGTAAAACTGCGAGAGAGACAGGCGTTTATCTGCGCGTGATAAAAAACACTCTGGCGAAACGGGCAGTTACAGGAACTGAATTTGAATGCATGCAAGATGGGCTGGTTGGTCCGTTATTGCTTGCATTTTCGATGGAAGATCCTGGTGCTGCTGCACGTTTAATCAGTAATTTTGC
>JAQTLI010000484.1 GCA_028714995.1 Methylobacter sp.
CGACATGATGCTGGTCGGCCCGCAACCGGTCGGCACTTGGCTTCTGGTTTTTCTCGATACCGCCAGGGAAGTGCTCAGCGAACAAAAAGCCCGGCAAATCGCCGATGCGCTGGAAGCTATGCGTCTGGCGATGCAGGGCGACAATCGAATAGATCATTTATTTCCCGACCTTGTAGGCAGGGAACCGCAATTGCCGGAGTTTTTAAAATCATGACATCGCCGCTGCTTGAGCAACTGCAAACCCGCCACGGCTATCCGTTGCTGGATGCGGACAGTTACGATCATTTCGTTTACGGCAATGAAACCGTCGTGCTGTTTTTCTGTAACGATCCGGTCCAGTTTCCGGAAAGCAACGATGTTGCGGTGATCTTGCCGGAATTGCTCAAAGCGTTTAACGGTCGGCTGCAAGCGGCTGTCATCGCCAAGCCCATCGAACGCGAATTGCAGGCGCGTTTTCGCTTTACCGGCTGGCCGTCGCTGGTGTTTTTGCGCAACGGCGAGTATTTAGGTGCCATCACCGGCATCCGCAACTGGCAGGAATATATGCAGGAAACCGCAGGGATTTTGGCCGCTGCGCCCAGCCAACCGCCGGGGTTCGATTTGGATAAAGTATGCGGCAGTGCGCATTGAACCAGTAGGGTACGCTGTGCGTACCTTTTCGGCGGTTAATGGTACGCATAGCGTACCTTACACGGCTGCAAGCGGCAATCATCGCCAAGCGCATCCGAACGCTCCCCAGGCCGGGACGGGGTTTGTAACCCTGTCCTGGTTGGGCAATTGCAAAAACGGCTTAACTTATCGGACCCTTCTTCCTAACCCTCGAATAAATTCACGATCATTATGACCTCTATTTCACTTCCTATTTTCGGACAAGGTAGTCAACCGGCAGAAGAAGACGGCGTAGCTTTGGAATACCTGCAAATGCCCCAGGAAATGGCGACCTATTCCATGCCGCAGATTTCGATGGATTTACACGCACTGGATTTGGCGCAAGCTAAAAGTATATTGCAACAATTGCAGCAAAATCTGGCCGCGTTCCCCTCTGTTTCCGGGCCTATCGAATTAACGCAACTGGATATCTACAACCGGCGATTTATCGACGAGCTGCTCGGCGAAGGCGAAGTCAGCGTGATCTGTTCCGGCGAGCAAAACATCCGCATTCAGGAATCTGTGCTGGCCGGGGTTTGGCGCTTGCAAACACTCAATGCCCAGCGGCAGATAATCGATGATGCGCTGGAAGTCGGGATTATCCCGCAACAGCTCTCGCAATCGGCCTTTAACGGCACCGAAAGGCAAATCGATACCGGCTGGACTGAGCTGCCGCCGGGCGTGATGAATGCGCCGCCGTTGCTGGCCGAACTCAACGCCAAAATCGCCGAATACCGACCGGGCGGTGAAGCGCATATCATCAATTTGAGTCTGTTGCCGCAGACCGAGCAAGATCTGGCGTTTTTGGTGCAACGCTTGGGCGGCGGTTCGGTAACAATACTGTCCCGAGGCTACGGCAACTGCCGGATTACCGCTACCGGCACCACATTCGTCTGGTGGGTGCAGTATTTCAACTCAGAGGATACCTTGATCCTCAACACACTGGAAGTCAGCGACGTGCCCAACGTGGCCTGCGCTTCGCCGGAAGACATTGCCGACAGCTGCGAGCGTTTGCAGGAGATACTTAAGGTGTATTTATGAATGTCTCTTTTTTTGCCGGTGCATTCGGCGGAGATGCCTCGACTGTGTCGGCACACACCCGGCTGGAGTGCAAAATCTGCTGGTATGTGTACGATCCCGCAGTTGGCGATGAAGTTTGGCAAATGCCGCCCGGCACGGCTTTTTCGCAATTGCCGGAGCACTGGAGCTGCCCGGAGTGCGACAGTAAAAAACAGGATTTTTTGGTGCTGGACGATTGAGTATGTTGTGGCAGAATAGCGGGCAGATAAGTCATGCCCTGGAAACAACATTTAATGACATATTGGATAAACGCATGCGCGGAATGCCGGTGGTTAACGACGCTCTTTCAGTTCAGGCCATTGGCTTCAGTCGTTTTAATGAAGACTGGCTTGGCGTATTGATTACGCCATGGTTCATGAATCTGCTGCTGTTGCCGGGGCCTGACAGCCATTGGCGTAAGCAATTAGTCGGTACAAAAATAGAAAAATATTTCCCGTATGGCGTATTTGAATTCACGCTGGGTAGCGAAGCGCAACTTGGCAGCTATGCGCTTTGTTCGCTGTTCTCGCCGATGTTTCAGTTCGAAAATCAAGCCGCCGCGCTCACCGCAGCTCAAGCCGCGTTGCAAGGCTTGCTGGCCGATGCAGCGCCGCGTGGCATCAGCCGCAGGGACTTGCTGCGCGGCGCTATCGGCAACGGAAGCCGGTGACTGATGCCGGCCGGTTCTATCCACATTGATCTGTATCACCGTTGTGGCAATGCAATCGGAGTGAAGATCGCATCTAGCCGGCCTGAAGCGGTAGCGCAAGTATTAATCGGCAAAACGCCGGAACAGGTACTCGATGCGGTTCCGTTGCTGTTTACGCTATGCGGTAATGCTCAGGCCTATGCCGCGTTGCAGGCCTGCCATGCAGCGCTGGGCATGGCGGCCGAGCCAGGCCTCGATTTGGCCCGCGACATGCTGGTGCAACTGGAAACCATACGCGAACACGCTTGGCGTATTTTACTGGACTGGCCTGTTTTTATAGGTCTTGACCCGGATAAAAAAGCTTTGGCGGCGCTGCTTAAGTTCGACGCATTATTCAAGCAGCATTTGTTTCGGTACGGTGAGGCGTTCAAGCTCGACAGCCGAATCGATATGAGCATATTACAGGTGAAACAACAGATTGATGAATTGGAAGCGCTAATCGATGCAACCATTTTTAATGGTCAACTTGCCGATTTTCAGGCGTTAACCAGTGAAGTGCAGTTGCTTGACTGGGTGCGGCAAAACGATGCAATACCGTCTGGTTTGCTGACT
>JAQTLI010000485.1 GCA_028714995.1 Methylobacter sp.
CGCTACTGCTTGAGAAAAAAGTGGAGCCATTACTGATTCTTTCCGACATGAATTTACCGGACGGTAATGCACTGGATTTCATGGAAACGATGAAAAAAAGCATCAGTCCTGCCGAGTGGCTGTTTCTGACCGGCTATGGCAGTGTGCCTGATTCGGTCAGAGCTTTAAGGCTGGGTGCTTATGATTTTCTTGAAAAACCTTGTGATCTTGAACGCATCGATCTGGTGGTCACCAGTGCAGCGCGCAGTGCAGCCATACAACGACGGGTTATCGATCAAACCAAGCAACGGCACCGACGTTATTCGCCGGAAGCCTATATGGGTCACAGTCGTCAGGCGCAAGAAATTCGGCAGTTGCTGGTGAAGCTGACACAAGTGCCTTTCAGCGCCCTGATTATCGGGGGGGAAAGCGGCACCGGCAAGGGTTTGGCTGCGCGCATATTGCATTATGGCGGCCCCCGCGCACAACAGCCGATGATTGAAGTGAACTGCGCGGCGTTGCCACGGGAATTGCTGGAATCGGAATTGTTCGGCCATGAACCCGGCGCATTTACCGGAGCCGCAGGACGGCATCGCGGTTTGCTGGAACAGGCCGATGGCGGCACGTTGTTTATGGATGAAATCGGTGAAATGCCGCTGGATTTGCAGGCCAAGTTGCTTAAGGTGATAGAGGATCACAAAGTACGGCGTCTGGGCGGAGAAAAGGAAATCAGTGTTGATGTACAGATTGTAGCTGCCAGTAACCGTGATCTTGAACAAATGGCGAAGAACGGCAGTTTTCGCGCTGATTTATATCACCGCTTAAGCGTGTTCAAGTTGATATTGCCGCCACTGCGCGAGGCTGTGGAAGACCTGGACGATTTGGTGCCATTATTTGTTGCCGAATACAATGCCAAAGCCGGACGGCAGGTTAAGGATATACCCGATGCTGTGTGGGACAAGCTTAAGGTGCATCACTGGCCGGGCAATGTCAGGGAGCTACGTAATGTTATTGAGCGCTGCGTACTATTTTCTGATGGTCCGACATTTCCTGTGCAGTGGCTGCAACTGCCCGGACAGGAAATCAGCCACATACCAAATGGTTTGGATGCCGGAAATAATATCTGTTTGCCTCTGGATGGCAGCATGGCGCTGGACGATATGGATCGATTTATAATCAAGACAGCTTTGGAACGGGCTGATAATAATCTGACAGCAGCTGCCAGAGCGCTGGGAGCGACCCGTGAAACGTTACGCTACCGGGTACGCAAATATAATTTGAAAGTATCTGATTGATTTTGAAAGCTGACACTGCTCACTCAATTATTCAGTGGTAGGGTTGTGTATTTCTGCATTTAATCCTTTCAGAATCTTTTTTTGACTCATTAACAATATTGCCAAGCCAGCGCCGCTTGAATCTGCAATCCAATCTGCAATGTCTGAAAAACGACCCTCAACAAAAGACTGATGCCATTCGTCAGATACGCCGAACAAGCTGCAAAAGGCAATGCTGATTAAAGCAAGTATAATGGGCGAATCGGCCAGGTGTTTAAAACTGCGCCATGCCAATAAGCCCATAATAAAATAAGCTCCGGCGTGATGGATTTTATCCTGATGGGCAAACCACATGGGGGCTGGCAGGGATGGCTGATCGGAAAGCCAGTAAATGAACAGGCAATACAGTAACAAACCGAAGAAATCTAAAATTTTAATCATATGTTCGCCAACTATCTGTAATGAAGAATCTATTTGAATTCGCTGAAGCGTGTTTGCATCAGCCCCATATCGATGAAAAACTAGCGCTGACCCATCAAGCCTGGCATGCGCTTATATCGGGGGAGTTAAGTCTTGCTCCGGATCAGCCCGTATTGCCCATTGACAAGGTGAAATTTCCTGAGAGGCCTGAGTTGCTGCCGCCACGCAATATGCCCAGACGAAAGCTGACCACAGTCGATGGCGTTATCGCTTTTTTTCATGCCATTGCCCATGTTGAATTTGTTGCCATTTATCTGGCCTGGGATATGCTCTATCGTTTTCGTGGTATGCCGGATCAATTCTATCAGGATTGGTTGCGAGTTGCTGATGAAGAAGCGCAGCACTTTGAATTAATCAGAAAACATTTACAGGCCATGCAGGTAGATTATGGTGATTTGCCCGCGCACAACGGATTATGGGATCATGCAAAAGATACCGCAGATGATTTGCTGGCCAGACTGGCTATGGTTCCCCGTTGTATGGAAGCGCGGGGGTTGGATGTGACTCCGGCAATCATTGAGAAATTCAAGGCGCTTGGGGATGAAGCGAGTGTAGCAATTTTAAATCGCATTTTAACCGATGAAGTAGGGCATGTAGAGCTAGGTTCTTATTGGTTTAAGTTTGTATGTCAGCAGTACGGCTTTGAGCCTGAGGCTAAGTACCAGGACTTGATCAGCCAATATTATCTAGGGGGCAAGCCCAAAGGCCCTTTCAATAGAGAATTGCGCAAAATTGCCGGTTTCTCCAATGCTGAGCTGGATTGGCTGGAGGCGCACGGCATTGGAAAATTATAATATATTCCAATTAGCTACTTACATTCTTCAGTAATATCCTATAGTGTAAAGATGGTTAACACTGTAATTATCCTATGACTGATACTTCAACAACTCAGGATTTACCACCCTTACTGGAAGTCTTAAAGCAAGACAGCGGACAGCGCTGTGTCAAGCTATCAGGCAATTGGAATCTTCGTGGTCTGATGGCAGCGCCTGAGCTAAGCCGGAAAATCAGCCAGTATGCCGTTGGTGATATTCAATGGGATATGCAATCAGTTGATTTGCTTGACAGTGCCAGCGCATTAATTCTCTGGCAAGCATGGGGGGGGAAAATGCCGGTCGCATTACAGATACGGCCCGAGCATCAGCATCTGTTCGACCAGTGGCAAGCACAGGAACTTCCCCCTCCTGAATCCGTCATTCCTCGTTCAAGCTTGTTTGTTAAATACGTGGAA
>JAQTLI010000486.1 GCA_028714995.1 Methylobacter sp.
CGGACGGAGGACGAACGCGGGCAGCCGAAGGCATTAATCGCCAGGTCATTTTTCGCTGCTAAAATCGGATGGATCCCATTTTAGCTTTCGCGAAAAATCCTGGCGCGCTGACTTATTTACTCGCTGTGATCAGCTTTTTAACGAAGTTGTTATCGTTGCTGTTATTGCAGGTTTTTACCTTCACGTTCATCGAGGTGCTCGCATTTGTCATCACATAACGGTGCAACGACGTTTTTGATGTCAATCAACCAAGTTGCATCACCCATACCGTTTGCTTCATCTGAGGTGCTATCAGGATGTTGAACGCTAAGCCTTTGACTTGCAAGTCCCTGAAGTGGTCGACTGATTCAACGACACCGTCATTGTCGGTATCGCGCAAGACAAAAGGCTGGCCTTTGCTGTAATTACCTGGAAAAGAGATTGTGAAACCCAATATTTCAAGCATCAAAGCAAGTTAACTATTAAATCTAAGTCAATCCGCTTTTTTGCTTTTCAGCTTCTTAGACTATTCAAATTTCAAGGAGTGCCCCATAATCCATTTTTCGACTACATACCATGCTCTGTAAAAGAGCATGGAAAATTTGCCGGATTTACAGAATATAGCGTCAAAATCTGCCAGTTGCTAATCGCTATCTCTATGTTTTTAATGCATAAGCAGTCTATATCGACTGGAATAAAACGCTTGATAGTGGAAAAATTGGAAGCTGTTTTACAGTCCATGACGACCCGACAAAGCCCCGGCATAAAACAAACGAGGTAGGCAATATGACGAAACTCTCCTTCATAGCAATCGAAGCACGAAGACACTTGGGGAGAATTCCGGAGCAGGGGCTTGAGGACCTGCAACGGACCTTGATCAAGTTGTGCGAGAACCATTGGTCGGATATCCGCGGCCCCGAACCGTCCTCTGGCTTGGCCCGTGCCATGTGGGCGGTCACACCGCACTTTGCCGACCTGCTTGTGGACTTGTATGGAGACTCCGGTCCACGATCTTCCGAAGCAATCTGGTACCTCCCGCCGACCAAAGTTTTAGCCGCTCTGGTGCTCGCCGAGATCGAGCGCGGCGACGCCGAAGGCGCCCGACTGGCCCATGAAGCCATGATGCTGTTCGAAACTCCTCAAGCGAGAGAGATCCATATCGATTCCGTACGTTCCAGGTTACGTGGAATCAGGCCTGAACGCGGAAGATGGCACAAGCACGTGCACCATGATCCTTTCTTCAGGTTCTTGGCCATGATTTCCGAGCAGACGGGGCGCTGCGACTTTGAAGCGATGACTGTGGCCGTCGAATACCTAACCGCAATTCAGGCGAACCCTGTAGCAAGGGAGGGCGATCAAGAGGAGAAGCGAATCCTCGAGTTTTTGCGGGACATAGATCTGGTATTCCAGGGATTCGAGGAAGGGCGAATTCACTATACGCTGCGGGGAGAGTCAAAAAAGCCCATTTCCGGCAAACGCCTGGAGGAAATACTTGCGCAGATCAGAGGCAATCCATAACTGTCCACACCCGCACTTACACGCACGTATTGGCACATCGCCCTACTTGTTCAATCTCGTTGATCAGTCCTGTCAAAACGGCACCGGTTTTTTCCATCAGAGGCTCCAGTGCTGTGTCATTACGCTGCTTAAGCACCTGTTCCAAATTGGCCGCCAAGTTAGAAAGCTGGTTACTTCCCACCGAGCTGGCACTGCCGGTGAGCTTATGAGCAATATGAATAGCAGTTTCGTTATCTCCTGCCTGATAGGCTGCTCTGATTAACGCGATATCATCGGCGTGCTTGATGCGGAATAGGAACAATATTTTGCGGTACAACGCAATGTTATTGCCTGTCTGTTGTCTCACCGTATTTTGATCAACACCTGTCAGCACAGGAAACGCCAAAACCACATCGGCATCTTTCTCGCTGGTCTTAATCAAGCCAACTGCTGTTTCCGGTTTGATCCAGCGCACCAACGTCTGGAAAAACTGATCCCACTCAATCGGCTTGCCAATATGATCGTTCATGCCGCTGGCGAGACAACGTTCTCGATCTTCAGCCATTACATTGGCGGTCATGGCAATGATCGGTAGGTCAGCAAAACGTGGATCGGTACGAATGAGTCGGCTGGCTTCATAACCATCCATCACCGGCATCAGGCAGTCCATTATCACTGCTGAGTAATCGTTCTTGCTAACCATCGCAACGGCGTCGGCGCCATGAATGGCGAGATCGACCTTCATACCGTTATTACCCAGTATTTCCAGCATCAACTCCTGATTAATGGGATTATCTTCCACCAATAGCAAATACGCATTGTTCAGTTCTGGATACTTGTTCAGCGTAATGGTTTGCGAAAGTGGCGGAATGGGCTTGCTTACGGTCGATAGGCCCAAGGTAATAGTGAAATAAAAGGTACTGCCAACCCCGAAATGACTTTCGATGCCGATTGTGCCACCCATGGCTTCAACTAGCTCCTTGCTGATGGCCAGTCCCAGCCCAGTACCGCCATATAGGCGGGTGGTTGAGTTATCGGCTTGATTGAAAGCGCTGAACAAGTGGTTTTGTTTCTCTTCGCTCAAGCCGATGCCGGTATCGATAACACTGAAGCGCAAATTCGCTTGTTTTGCATCAGAGGTCAGCAATTGCACATGCACTATTACGGTTCCGGTTTCTGTAAACTTGATGGCATTGCTCAACAGATTGAACAACACTTGCCCCAGTCGCAAGGGATCGCCGATCAAGGCGGTTGGCACATCCTGATCAACATCAAAGCTCAGCGCCAACGGTTTGCTGTTCACCAGTGGCGATGATACGTCAGCCAGATACTGCATGACTGTCTCAAGCCTGAATTCGGTGTGTTCCAGCTTGAGTTTGCCGGCTTCGATTTTGGAAAAATCTAAAATATCGTTGAGTATATCCAACAACCATTTGGCCGAAGTGTTGATTTTATCCAAGTAATTCCGCTGTTTTGCCGTGAAATCGG
>JAQTLI010000487.1 GCA_028714995.1 Methylobacter sp.
TATTACCTCCTCATTTTTTTTGACACTATTTCCTAACCACAGCA
The DNA here is from genome assembly GCA_028714995.1 of Methylobacter sp. Taxonomy (GTDB): domain Bacteria; phylum Pseudomonadota; class Gammaproteobacteria; order Methylococcales; family Methylomonadaceae; genus Methylobacter_A. Next base: position 45 of record JAQTLI010000487.1, read on the forward strand.
GGATTCACTCGGCTCGGGCTCAAAGGTTCAAACAGGGCAATCTCGTTCGGAATAACGCAAAGGTTTTGATGCAATAGCTCATCGTCTTCGTTACGGCGATAGACCTGAATAAAAATAAATCGGATCGCATTGGCGATCAGTTGTCCCGGCAGCATTGACAAGGAGTCTTGAGCCATGGCACATAAGACCATGGGGGTGATAGCCGTGCCGCCTGAATGATCTGGCAGCATATAGGGTACGTTATGGAGGAGCTGGAAACCCATGCTGCCGAAATAAGTAAGGCGTTGACGCTTGACGGTTCGGTTTTGGCCATAATTGGGGTCTTCTTGTTGACAGAATAAAATCCGGTCGTGTCCGAACAAGGAAAACGCCTGCTCAAAAAAGCACCGACATATTTGCTTGCCTCGATACGATGGGTGTGTCGCGGCATAGTCCAAAAAAACGAGATTTGTTTGAGGCACGTCATAAGCATGAAGAAAAAAAATGACGCTGTTTTTGTCCGTGGCAATAAATGCACGGGAAAGCCCGCTGTCGATATTTTCTTGCAAAATACTATCCGGCTGACGCTCTTCTGGAGGAAACGCGTCGTGGTAAATGGCCAGCAATTCCTGAAATTCCGGGCAATGGCTGGTTTTTAAGGTGTGAAATTCAATATGCATCATCCTGGCCGGCAATTTATCAAAACAAATCAGACAGAAACATCCTGGAAAATAGTTGAGGCCGTGAAACACAGCAAAGTACCTCAATTCATTGTCATGATTTTTCAGGACAACAATCTTCCCTTTAGATCTGCCGGAGTGAACGGGCCCGGCTCGGCGATCAGAGCGCGAGTTGCCTCCACACGATCCCAAACGTTCCATAACAATACACCCCGCACCCGGTTCTGCTGCAGGTAATAGATCACGCCTTTTTTATAGGGTTCGGCCCAATCCTCCATCGTTTCCAAGCGGGAGTCGGTCCTGCCGACGGCTTCGTAGCCCAGTTCAAAAAGATCGGAGAAAAAATAAGGGAGATGATGATAAGGAAGCGAGTCACCGGCCATGTTCCGGCCGGCGCATTTACCCATGGTCAGTGCATTGTCCTCGTGTTCCGCCCGCATGCGGATATCTAAACTGGGATTGTAGAAGTTGGCGACATCGCCGGCTGCGAAAATATCCGGATTTTCCGTACGCAGCAACTCGTCCACGACGATGCCGTTATCGACAGTCAATCCGGCCTGTTCGAGCAAAAGGACATTGGGCTTAATACCGATGCCAGCCACCACCGCATCCACTTCGATACTACGTTCACCGGACCCATCGGCAGCGCGGACATCCAGGAATAATCGCTCCTGTTTTCGTGTTAACCCGGTGACCATCTGATGGGGCAAGACTTCAACCCCCTTGACGCGGTAATAGTCGTTCAGGAACTGATTCAGGCTGTGTGGGAACAAAGCCGCGCCGATACCTTCTTCGGGGAAGAGCATCACTACTTGCTTACCGTTCATGGTCAGCGCCGCGGCGATTTCCGAACCGATGAAGCCGCCGCCGATCACCGCAAAACGCTGCTTTTGCTCGCTCAGGATGCGGAGTTTCAGATAATCATCCACGTAGCGGAAATAAATGATTTCATCATCGCCAAATGGAAGTTTTACAGTATTTCCTCCGGTCGCGATGAGCAGTTTTTCGAAGTGGTAGCTGTTTCCCAGATCATCGATGATGGTTTTATCGGCTGCTAGCAAGGTTTGCGCGAAGCGGCCCAAATGCAGTGATACCTTCAGCTCTTGTATCTGATACCAGATTTTTCCATCGGCTTGCCCTTCCATAAGCCTTTAGAAAGAGGAGGACGTTTGTAGGGGGGATGGAATTCAGCGCTGATAAGGCCTATGGTACCCTCCGAATCGACGGATCGAATGCCACAGATCGCGGCGTATGCCGTCATGCCGCCACCGATGATAAGATATCGATAGTTTGACATTTCCCCCTCCTCATTGTTCAAAGACAGTCACCCTGAAGGGGTTTCCGGTATTTTGCTGAGACTGAGCGGTTTACTAACGCTTCCTGATTATCTGTTCCTCGGCAACAATGCTCCGAGTGAGCTCAGCCGACAGGATACTGCTTATTGATTGACTGGTGCAAGTCTTTGCGACTTATCATCAGCCGTGTACCTATGTTGCGGTCTAATTCCCCGGACGTGACATAGCCGCCAACAATGGGTCCTTCGCTAAGGTACGGCGATTCGCCAAGGATGCATGGACAATTTTGATAACGTTGTCGTAACTGTCTTTGACAAACGAGCAAGCTCATTCAGTTTCTTTTTATTTTGACGACAGCCAGTTTTGTGGAACTAACCTGCCAATCAAACGACTACGGCAAAAGACTGATTCGGGTCGGTTTGAGCCGATCAACTTTAGTAAAACTTTTCTATTTTTATCGTGTAAATGAAATTGTAAACTTATTTTTGAACATGTCAGATCAAATTCAGGCTTTTACATTTCAGGTGAGGAGAGAGGATTGAAACGCCGGGTGTACTGAAGGGGATGTTTTAATTGCTGTCAATTTGGGCAGGTTGCCGCATTATTGGTTTCTGTGCGTTCGTAAATGACCAAGTCGCGAATCCAGGCCCGAAGCTCGAAGGCAGCTGCAGGTAACTTCCACCATAGAAGGGCGAAAGGCTGGTAGGAACCGATAGCGTAGGTCCTCGAACAAAGCGCCTTATCCTGACGGCAAGCATAACGCTTCGCGCGGTGAACGTGGAGGCTATCAGAAACAACCAGGATACGCTCGTATTCCCGCAGGTACGGTTGAGAGCATCCTATGTTTTCCCACGTTGTTCGTGCATGCGCTTCGATGATGAGATTGCGCTCGGGCACTCCGAGTATATGAGCAATTTCGGCCATAGACACTGCCTCAACATGGGCGTTCTTTACA
>JAQTLI010000488.1 GCA_028714995.1 Methylobacter sp.
TCCAGATGCAGATAATTCAGGACTGTTGCGTAGATTTCCGCAGGGGCATCGAGGAATGAAACGCCGCAGCTTTTCAGTTGCTCGAGGTTTTCAGGCTTGACGCCTGTCTAGCGTTTTTGCCCGCTTTAGCGAAGAGAAATGTAAGCCCGGAATAGTGGTCGCTGACAATGATCGACAGACTCAGGACAGAACTACCACCCATGCTGCAGAGCATAGGCCTATTATGATAATGCTCGGAAAGTTATTGCAGCGATCACGAAAGAAACGAACCCCAATTACCGATTAACCGAATGATACAGTTCGGCAATGTTGGCCAGATTTAAAAATGGCTTGACTGCCTTGTCGAAAAGGAAAGTGATGTTGATATAGGTGGTTATACGAATATCATTGATTTTATCCAAATGTTATAAATTCCAGGCGAGGATATCTCGGATTTAAATTATCGAGAACTGAAATATTTCATTTATTCTCGCCGATAGCAACAGAGCGTATGACCTAGGCTCTGCTTAGTTTCTGGGACGAGCCTTTCATTGCTTAATCCAGAAAACTGAGACGCGCCACGCTACATTTTTCATATGCAAAAGCATTCTGAGCTTTTGTCATATCGAGTGGAGCTAAAATGCAACTATCGATGCAACGAACGAGTGAAACTAGTGTATTCCAACTGGAGAAACCAACATGAAAATGCCAAAAATCGATAAAGTAATGGTAGGTGAAGCCTTGGTAGGTGAAGGTAATGAATTAGCTCACATCGACCTGATCATGGGGCCGCGTGGCAGCGCCGCAGAAACAGCATTTTGCACCACTCTGACTAATCAAAAACGGGGCGATAATTCCTTGCTTGCCTTGATCGCTCCCAATCTTATGACTAAGCCCAACACCGTAATGTTCAACAAAGTCGAGATCAAGAACGAGAAACAGGCCACACAAATGTTCGGGCCGGCGGAACGGGGCGTGGCTAAGGCTGTGGCCGATAGCGTCAAAGAAGGTGTAATACCCCTGGAAGAAGCTAACGATATATTTATCTGCGTGGGTGTTTTTATTCACTGGGATGCCAAAGACAACAATAAAATCCAGGACTGGAATTATGAAGCCACCAAGCTGGCGATCAAACGCGCTGTTGCAGGAGAACCGACGCCTACCGAGGTGATTGCCCAGGAAAACGTGCAGCATCATCCGCTCGCGGCGCACGATTAAAGAGTCACTCAAGGTAAAAGCAAACGTGGCGGGTTATGCGGATATTACCGGTATGTGCTGAAATAATTGGGGTCTGCGTAAAATTAAATGCCTGACGTTGCGATCAGCCGGAGTGCGGCCATGAGACTATTACTCATTTTTGGGCTTTCACAGCCGCGAGGTTAGCTTTACGTCAGACTCACTGTAAGACCCAACGCGCGATAAGGAGATGCAACATGGCAAAAGTTCTCGTTCTTTACTACAGCATGGTTGGCCACATCGAAACCATGGCGAAAGCGGGCGCAGAAGGCGTGCGCAGTATCGAAGACGCCGGGGTAACCATCAATCGCGTGCCCGATCTGGTGCCGGAAGGCGTGGCAAAGAAGCAATCGGCCTAACAACTGTTTGGATATGGACACGCCAAATATATGAATAATTCCGAATCCATACTTCGCAAAGGTGTACTGGACAATTGTGCATTTTGTTTATGCATCTTCGCGGCTGTGCCAGTCTCCGCCGCACCAGCAGAAAATGAAGTCGCCCCCCTTAACTATTTTTTACACAGTTACGGACCTGCCTCAACGCCCACGATGCATTTGGGATGGGTGTTTGCCTCACTTTTGGTTGCAATCTTCATCATCATAGCACTGCTCCTGGTCGGGGCGATTCTCCGTAAGCGCCGCGCTGAAGATCCCCGTGCAATTGGCCGCGAAGATGAAGGGATGTCATGGATCTATATCGGAACCGGCGTATCCACCTGCATTTTGTTTGTGCTGGCTGTTTATACACTGATTACGCTCAATAAGGTCGCAAAGCCTGCGCATGCTCCGGCGCTAACGCTGACTGTCACAGGGTACGACTGGTGGTGGAAGGTTGAGTATGAAAATAATGATCCGACCCGCCGCTTTGTTACCGCAAACGAAATACATATCCCCGTCGGAGTACCCGTGCTCGTCAAGCTGAAAAGCGCAGATGTCATTCATGCCTTTTGGGTGCCGACGCTTGCCGGGAAAACACAAATGATTCCGGGCCTGACCAATCAGCAATGGATCGAGGCCGATACCGAGGGTGTCTATCGTGGGCAATGCACGCAGTATTGCGGGGTCCAGCATGCCCACATGGGGTTGGAGGTTGTTGCGCAAAATGCAGCTGAATTCCAGAAATGGCAAGAAGCCCAGCGCAGAACAGCCGCAACGCATTCCGCAACCGACGTTAATGAAGGGCAGAAACTTTTTCTGGACCGTTGTTCTGGTTGCCATACAATTCGGGGAACCGAGGCCGTGGGCACCCATGCACCTGATTTGACGCATTTGAAATCACGCCGCTTGATTGCCGCCGGATTATTAACCAATACCCCTGATCATTTGGTGCAATGGATTACCCACGCCCAGGACCTTAAACCGGGTGCGCGTATGCCCAGCATGGTGTTAACGGAGACAGAGATTTCCGCACTGTCCGCATTTTTATCGACACTTAATTAGGAAGCGCTGCTCATGACAGATGCTGCACAAAGTTCGCCCGACCTCAGCCTCACTCGTGTACCTGAGGTGGGCTGCGCCCCGATCGGATCGGCTGCCGAAAGACGACTAACCCAATTATGGGAATCAGCTCCCGGCTGGCGCGGCTGGTTGTCGACAGTTGACCATAAAACAATTGGACTGCGTTACCTCGTCACCGCATTTATTTTTTTGCTGATGGGCGGAGTCGAAGCGCTGATCATGCGTCTGCAACTCGCACGTCCGGACCAAACCCTGCTGACGCCGGAACAATACAGC
>JAQTLI010000489.1 GCA_028714995.1 Methylobacter sp.
GATAAATCCCAAGGCAATGAAAATACCGTTTAGCCACGCATGTAAAACATTCCAATGCAGAAAATGATAACTGATACAGGTCATTAACAACGAAAAAAACAGGACTGCCAATACTGAATGGAATACGCCACGATGAACGGTAAGCGCGTTAAACAAGGCAAACATTCCATAACGAATGAACAGATAGGTGCCTGCTGCAATCACTAATAACAGGTGCGGTGCGTAACTGTTTTTAAAAGCATATAGTGCAGCCGCTACGCCCATTAAAGCTAATACGTTAAACAACAGCTTTACCGGCCTTGAATTGTTTGCATCAATATCAGGCAGCAGTCCGCCTAATGTACCCAGAAAAACAAGCCAGGGTATATCGGCATTAGTAATCAAATGGACATCTACGGTAACTACAGCAGCTCCAATGCTGGCAGCTGAAGCGACGAATAGATGGGTATTAAAATTAGCCATATAAAACAACAATCCTTTTAAATCTAGAAAATGCAGTGTGGCATTACCTATCTATAAATTAAGCTAGATAGTCGCCCTCCATTACGTCGGTTACTCCAGTGTCTGGTAATGGACTTTACATTTTCACCAGCAAATTAATCAGCATCTGTTCATAAATATTGGACAAAATCTCCAGATCATCCACGCCGACATGTTCATTGATTTTGTGGATGCTTTCATTCAACGGGCCGAGTTCGATAACCTGTGCGCCGGTCGGGGCGATAAAGCGTCCGTCTGAGGTGCCGCCGCCGGTGTCATCGAGCGTTTCAAAGCCGGTCACGGTTTTGATGGCGGCATGGGCCGCATCGATCAATGCACCCGGTTGGGTCAGGAATGGATTGCCGGACAAGCGCCATTCGAGCTCGTACTTAAAATCGTATTTGTCCAATATGGCGCGGGTCCGTTGCTTGATGGTTTCCTCATCCAGTTCGGTGCAAAAACGCAGGTTGAACTGAACTGCCACGCTGCCGGGGATGATGTTTTCCGCGCCGGTTCCGGCGTTGATATTGGAAACCTGCAGGCTGGTCGGCGGGAAAAACTCATTGCCGTGATCCCAGACTTCCTCGGTGAGGTCTTTTAAGGCCGGAGCAAAGCTGTGTATCGGGTTGTCGGCAAGTTCAGGGTAGGCGACGTGGCCTTGAATGCCGGCAATGGTCAGTTTGGCGCATAAAGAGCCGCGCCGGCCGACGCGAATGACATCGCCGATTTTTTTATCGCTGGACGGTTCGCCTACCAGACACCAGTCTATTTTTTCGTTGCGCTGTTCCAGCACTTCAACGACTTTAACCACGCCATTGGTGGCAATGCCTTCTTCGTCACTGGTCATCATTACGGCGATAGAGCCTTGATGATCGGGGTGTTTGGTAATAAAGCGTTCGACGGCGGTGATAAAACAGGCGATGCCGCCTTTCATGTCGGCAGCGCCGCGGCCATAAAGCTTGCCGTCACGAATCGTCGGCTTAAAAGGCGGTGAAGTCCAGGCATCCAAAGGGCCGGTAGGCACAACATCGGTGTGGCCGAGGAAGGTCAGCAGCGGTTTTGCATCGCCGCGTCTAAGCCAGATGTTTTGGGTATCTTCAAAGTCCAGGCGTTCTTCTTTGAATCCAATTTTAATTAAACGTGCCGCCAGCACATCTTGGCAACCCGCATCTTTAGGGGTTACCGATTCGCGGCTGATAAGGTCTTTAAGGAGTTCTAGTGTGTCGCTCATTATTATTCGGCTTGATAGTTCTTGGCTTTAGTCGGTAGGCTAGTGGCGTAACCGCCATTGCTCACGACAAGTCTGCGGCATACCCACCATCCTTGGCGGTAAAACCAAGGATTAGCTTGTCACCGGTATCTAAAATCGGGCGTTTAATCAGGGTAGGAGTGGTCAGCATGAGTTGCATGGCTGATTCTAAAGTTAGGTCGCTTTGCTGCTCGGCACTGAGTTGTCGCCAACTGGTACTGCTGCGGTTAAGCAATTTGTTCCAGTCTAAATGATCGGAAAAATGCTGCAGCAGTTCAGGCGTTAAGCCATCGGTTCGGAAATCATGGAACTGATAGGCTATGCCGTTTTCCTCCAGCCATTTACGCGCTTTTTTAACGGTGTCGCAATTTTTTATACCGTAAAGCATGTACATGGTTTTTACAATTGGCTGCTCAATAATTCTTCAATGTCGGGCAGTTCTTTATTTTTTTTGCAGCGGTTTTTATAAAGATCAACAAATTCCATGAAGGCTTGTTCCAGATCAGCCAGAATTTCTTCTTCGTTTTCACGCTCATCTTCGGGAACGTCGGGCGAATCCAAATATTCGTGTTGCAGGGCAACTTCACTATTTATAGAAAGTATGGCGTAAATGATGGCATCGTTTGAAATTTGTTCGCTCATGGTATTGGCCTTGTTAGGTTGTTGGGGGAAGTATGTAAAAGAGCAGTTATCAGTCCTGCTCTCTAAAACGAATGGTTAGGCCTTGTAAAAAATTCCTTAAAATCTGGTCGCCACATTCCCGGTGATGTTTATGGCCTTTTTGCCTGAAAAAAGAACTGAGTTCACCTTTAGATAATTCAAAGTCAGCCAGTTTCAATGTGTTAAGCATGTCCTCTTCTTTAAATTCCAGCGCGATTCTCAGTTTTTTGAGTATGTCGTTATTGGTTAGCGGCTCCGGTTTTTTTACCTGCGCGGGTGGATTTTCCTGCTTGCCTCTTCTATAGATAATCAGGCCATCCAGAAATTGTTCCATCAGTTTGTTGTTAAGCGGAACGTAATCGGCTTCATTGTCTTTCTTGAGAAGCTTGAGTAACTCGTCCCGACTTATCTCTACACCGCTTAAGACAAAGATCTCGATCATGGTCTGGTCTTTTAGCTCTAAAGCGTAGCGTACCCGGCGTAATACATCGTTGTTAATCATGGTTTGGTAGTGATTGGGTTGTGTCGGTTGTGATGACGGAAGGAATGTTT
>JAQTLI010000490.1 GCA_028714995.1 Methylobacter sp.
TGTTTGATTTTAAGCAGCAGGTTAACAGACTGATCCAGAATAGTTTCAAAAGCAGTCGGTAATTGGTTAGAGGTAGCCAGTAGTTGTTTTACTGTTTTTGCTTGTTGATCAAGGGCGCCAGGAATTTCGATGCCTTCCAGTAAAAGTAATAATTGTTTACTGATAATGTTTGTATCAATATAGTTTGCGAGCCTAATTGATGCAGATGTTGTGTGGTCAACATATTCAGCTTCAATGGCTTCAAGTATGGCGATAAATAATTGATCAGGAGTAGCAAATTTATTTTGCTCAGATCTCTCCTTTAGTTGGTGCAGGGAGCTTTGTAGTGTTTCGGTGGTATATTGCCGGAAGAGAAAATCAAATAATAGCGAGGCGTCAAAGGACTGGATTTGATATGCAGTGTTTTGAATTTGGGTGACCGCACTAGTGAAATCGTCAAGTTCGGTTTTAAGTGTATGGTTATCTATACCTCTTTTTAAATGATCGCGAATACGATGCAAATACAGGTCGAGTAGTGGGTCAAGTCCAGCAGTTGCGACGGACAGGCGTATAATCGTTTTAAAAAGCAATTCTTCATTTTTCTTGTAAACGCTCTCTGCTTGATCATGTTCAGCAAGCAGTTTTAAATATTTTTCTTTCCATTTATCTTTGTCAGTAGACTTACTAAAAAATCCCATGATGCGCCATGTCAATAGATGGAAAGAGGGCAATCTGCGGATTGCCCAAGCGTTTATTTTGCTTTACTTTCCTGTTCAATTAGGTAATTCATAACTTCAATCATTTTTTCATTGGATCCGGCTAAAGGACCATTTGTTTTGTACTTACCATTAATAATGATGGCAGGAACACCGGTTATACCGTAACGAGTTACCATGTCGGTTGCCTGGCGCATTTTGGCATCGACCAGAAATGAATTGAAAGCGTTATGGAATTCAGTTTCATTCACGCCGTGAGCAACAAAGAATTTAGCTAGCTGATCTTCAGTCTCAAGGTGTTGTTTTTTGTTTTGTATGGCATCGAAAAAATCAGCATGAACTTTATCCACTACGTTCAGCGCTTCGGCGGTGAAATAGGCTTTGGCATGTTTGCCCCAGAGATCGCTGAATACAGCAGGTTGGCGAATAACTTCAACGTTTTTAGGCGGCAGGCTTTTTATCCATTTTTCCAGGACAGGTTCAAAGCTATAGCAATGAGGGCAGCCATACCAGAAGAATTCGATAACCTCGATTTTAGCAGGGTCGTGCGTGGGCTGTGGCGTTGGTAGTGTTTCATAACCAACATTCTCAGCTTTTAATATGGCTGAGCAGGAAAATAAAAGGATTAACAAACCGGTTTGAGTGATTTTTTTAAGCATAGGTTAAAGTTCTCCGTAAATGTGTAGTCCAGATAGAATGTAAGACAAGGTGTAAATTATTTCATCATCGAAATACGATAAGAAACGGCTTTTATTTCTTCAGCAGTCATTTTTTTAGCGATCATGTGCATTATGTTTTCCGGGTTATTGCTGCGTGCTCCGGATTTAAAGTCATTGAGCGCTTTTATCAGATAATCGGCATGCTGTGATTTTAATGCCGGAAATGAAGCCGGTTTATTACCTTCACCAGAAGAACCATGGCAGGCGATACAGGCGGAGACTTCACTGGCTAGATCGCCGTTGCGGTATAGGTTACTGCCCTGGGCGATTAAGTCCTGTATGGAATCTTTGCCGGTGGTTGTTTTTTCTGTTGCTGGCTCTTTGTCTTCATTGGCAGAGTCCAGGACAGGCAGTGTGTTTTCCGAAATCTTTTGTGTTGCATAGTAAGCGGAAATATCAGCCATATCTTCATCGGTTAAAGCCAGTGCCATGGCTGACATCATAGGGTCATTGCGGGTGCCGTCTTTAAAAGCGTGTAACTGTTTCTGCAGATAGGAAGAATGTTGCTGTGCAAGCTTGGGGAATGTTGATACCATGCTGTTACCGTTTTCCCCGTGACAACTGGCGCAGGATGCAGCTTTCTTTTTTCCTGCGGTAATATTGCCTTCTGCATGTAAAATACTTGAAGCGCTGGTTAATGCCAGAGCAATCGAAACTGCCAGCAATTTTTTCTTCATCAGGTTCCCCTTCGGAATAACGTAATCATTTGTGGTAGCCTATGTTACATAGACGGGCTGCTAATCGCAGCCAAATTCTACTCTAATTAGTAACTCTAAGCGAGACAACGATGAATCCAGTTTATCATCAGGCAAAATTTATTAACAGTTCGCCACATCTCAGTGATACGCCGCCAGATCAGGGCATGGAAGTGGCGTTTGCAGGGCGATCAAATGCGGGTAAGTCGAGTGCGATTAATACCTTGACTCGGCAAAACGCATTGGCCCGGATCAGTAAAACGCCGGGTAGAACTCAAATGCTCAATTTCTTTGAAATTAACGAGCGGCATCGCTTTGTCGATTTGCCGGGTTATGGTTACGCAAAAGTGCCTTTAGCTGTGAAGAAAAAATGGCATGAGTTGATGGAAACTTATTTAACCAGTCGCAAGTCATTATGCGGAATCATTCTAGTTATGGACGTGCGGCATCCGCTCACTGAATTTGACTGGCAAATGGTCGAATGGTGTGAGCATACAGGCTTGCCATTGCATATATTGTTAACAAAGGCGGACAAACTGAATTACGGAGCGGCTAAAAACACTCTGTTGCAGGTGCAAAAGGAACTTAGGGATATTAATTTTCCTCTGACCATACAGTTGTTTTCGTCCTTGAAAAAAACCGGTATTGATGAGGTGCATCAAGCATTGGATAAATTGTTTAACCCTGTTGATCAGGATCACCAACAGTTGGCGCTTTAGGGAAGCGCTGATTAAATCGCCCAATATGGGATAATATTGCCATCAATTTAGAACAGCCCCCATACCTACATGACATATCAAACCAGGTTTGCTGAACTCGAATATAACCAAA
>JAQTLI010000491.1 GCA_028714995.1 Methylobacter sp.
AAGCAAAATGTAAGGTGGTACGCAAACTTCTAAGGCTTTCTATTGCCAGGTCTTCCTTGTTTTCCAACGCTAAAATATGTGGTTCATTGCTCTGTTTTTTGTCTAATTTTTTTAGCCTTTCGGTGATTTTTATCTGTGCATCACTATGGGGAATAGTGGCATAAACCGGAATATTCAGATGTTTTTCTATTTGATCCGGGTCTTCAACACCACGATTCAGCGCTTTGCGAATAAAAACCCAGCCCACACCAGCAATTAACCCCAATATCAACGACACTGCAACAATTAGCAGTTTTTTGGGCTTTATTGGTTTAGTGGGGGGTACTGCTTCGTCAATAATCCTTGCATCGCCAACGGTACCAGCTTTGGCTACTTTTAGGGTTTGCGCGTTGTTGAGCAATGTTGTGTAAAGCTCGTTGCTGACTTGAACGTCGCGGGTTAATCTTAGGATGACTTGTTGCGTTTCCGGCAACGCTCCAATTTTTTTATCGTTTGCGTTCAACTGCGCTTGTAGCCGGCCGATTTGTTTATCAATCGCTACAACTGTTGGGTGTGATTCGGTAAATTTTCCCCGTAATTCGTCTCTTTTTTGCTGCAGAAGGGTAATCTGTGTTTTGATTTCTACCACACCTTCCAGAACGCCTTGTGTTTCAAGATCCAGATTAACTGAACCTTTGTTGGTTCTATAATCGTTTAAGGCTGTTGTGGCCGCTTCCAGTTGGTCTTTGAGGGCAGGTAATTGTTTATTTAAAAACTCAAGTGTATTTTGTGCTTCTTTGGATTTCTGTTCAACATCCTGCTTTACGTAAATATTAGCCACTTCATTGAGTGTCTGTGCCGCCACAGTCGGGGAATCAGATTCGAGTGTAAAACTTAAAATTCCGGTCTTTTTGCCTTTTTCAGCGACTGCAAGATTCTCATACAAGTCATTAATCCCGCTGGCTAAGGATTTTTTCATTACTGTAAATTGTGTGCCAGGCCGCGCTTTTAACAACGACACAAACAAGGTAAACATTTGCTGATTGTCTGCCAGTTGTTTGATCAGCGGTTCTCCAACTTCACCATCAAGAATCAGTTGATCGTCATCCACTAAGGTAAAGTGACCTTGTTCGCCAACAATCAATATTAATTCTTTATCAACCCATCTTTCAGGTGTTGAGAATGTATCAATGCGAATTTCCTCGCCGCCCCAGGCATATTGATCCAGTCCGAATAGCGGCGCGGAAACCTGATCAGTTAAGTTCTGTTTTTGAAAGCGTCTGGCGATGGCTGCGCCGATTTTTGGAAAGTATTTTGGTTTGGCAATAATATCCAGATTGAGATTTTTAACAGCCTTCCCCAGAACCTTACGCGATTTAATTATTTCTATTTCAGTCGCTGCTGGATCTTCACCACCCATTAAGGCTGTCGATACCGACGCTAGGGCTTCAAGGGAATTTCCCTGCTCTTCGACCTGCAGCATAGCATCAGCTTTGTAAATCGGTGTATCTAAGAGTGCTTTGGCTACCCCTAGCGTTAAAAAAACCAACGTTATGATGGCAATCAGATACTTGCCATCCAGAATAGTCGCTATTAATTCTCCCAAATCAATTTCATCATCCTCTTGATTGGGATGATAGTTTCCTGGATGGTTGGTTATAGCTGAGTGTTGGTTTGTCATGCTGTCGTCTATTTTTGGGATAATTTTTTAGCAGTTTGTGTGCAAAATTGATCAGATTAAATCATAAGGAATCTCTAAATAATGTGATTTCATTCATGGTTCGACTGTTCGACAAGCTCACGACTCATCACGAACGCAATCAACTTGCCGTTCGTCCTGAGCCTGTCGAAGGAGTTAGCGTTAATGCTTAGCCCTTCGGCTTCTCTCAGGTGAGACCTATTTAGGAACTTAATCATAGATTTCTTTTTTTTGAAGCATTCAAAAATTTGATCTGAATCATGCACATTTATCCATCCACAGCATCATTGATTTAATTATGGGAAAATGGAATGAAACGGCCTTGGATTCAGAGTACCGTTAAACGAATTCAACAGCGTAACGGTGGGTTGGATTTGATCAATGATTTGATTCCAACGGATACCCTCAGCTCGATCGACATAGACCACATCGTGTGGCTGCATAGGAAAACGATCAGCTAACAATAATGCGTCTGGCGATTTTGCATCCAGATGAAAAATCTCTGGTTTATTTAACCCATTTCTAAATACAAAGATTCTCGCAGCATCAGCTACGTTTTGGTTAACGCCACCACCATCGCTAAGCGCTTCAGCCAATGTCATCCGGCCCTTATTCATGAAAAGACTACGTGATCTACCTTGAAGGGATGAGACAACCGAGGTTCCGGTAATTGTTGTTTCACCCAAAACAAATATTTTGTTGAAATCATTATCCGCTACATTCAGCACGTCGCCGTGTTTTAGCATTACATTTTGGGTCATGTCTCCACCTTCATAGAGCGCCAAAAGATTTATACTGTACGTTTTTCCATCACGGGTAAGTGTAACGTTGCGTAGATCAGCTGTATTCGGTTTCACACCTCCGGCACTATTGATTGCTTCCAGGACGGTCAAGGGAATATCTTTTACCAATTGTATGCCGGGTTGTGCTACTTCCCCGACCACATAAACCCGCTGGCTACGATAAGAAGTTACCCGTACATCCAGTTGAATTTGTTCGATATATTTGGATAACTTTTCAGTTAACTCGGCTCTTATTTCTTCAACTGTTCTTCCCGCCGCTTTTACTATGCCTGCATAAGGGTAGAAGAAAGTTCCGTCCTCGCCCACAACATTACCGGCAGTTTCAGCCGATCGAAATTCACCGGCTGGAATAGTCAATTCGGGGTGTTCCCATACGGTAATGTTGAGAATATCTCTTGGGCCAACCAAATATTCCTTATAGTTTTCTGTGGCAGGTGTAC
>JAQTLI010000492.1 GCA_028714995.1 Methylobacter sp.
GCAGTCCGAAACCGAAAAAGCTGAGCAGTACCATCCACAAGCTGTCTTGCTGCAATGATTGTACGATCTGATCCTGTTCGGAAAGCGCTGCAGCCGGTTGTACATTGGTACTTGCCTGCGAAGTAATTTGCTGCGCTACAGGAAGTGCCAGGCCAAGCTTTTTACTCATGGGTGGGTAGCAAACGCCACGGTCGGCGCAGCCCTGATATTTTGCCTGTAGGGTTATAGTTTGCGCTGAACTGTTTGAGCGGGTAATGGGCAGATCAAAGCCGAGTTCGTCGTGGAAGATTTCAACTTGGCCAAAGGCTTCATCTTGTTTAGGCGTGCCTCTGGGGATGATATAAGTTCCCAGTTGAGTGCCGTCAGCGTCAACTAATTCCAGCTGAATTTTTTCCCGATAAAGATAATAACCTTGGGCAATTTTCCAGTTGACGTGCAGCATGTGACTATCTTTTACCGATGCGAAAAACTGAAAAGCCTGTTCCTCCGGCAGTAATTCGTCTTCAAACAAATTGAGCTTTAATGCAGACTCATTTCTAACCAATTGTTCCAGCGGGTCGGCTTTAGCAACAGGCGCGGCCGCTGGCAGCTTGACGTCTAAAGTTGTTTTTTGCGGCGGATAACAGATGCCTTTATCGGCACAGCCCTGGTACTGAACCAAAATTTGTACGGAAGAAGCGCTGTTTGCGGCTGTCAAAGAAACCGGAATTTTTAGATCATCGCGATAAATAACAACATCGCCAAAAAAATCATCATGCTTGGTTAATCCTGCCGGAAATACAGGATCGCCTAACTGGACTTGTCCGGTTTTAGACTCGACGTGTATTTTATTACGATAAAGGTAGTAACCGTCGGCAATGTCCCAGGAAATTTCAATTTGGTCAGAGGAACTCGCTTTTGCAGAAATCTTGAAGGCCTGATCGGGCGGTAACAGGTCGTCGGCTCCCAGAGCAAAAACCGGGTAGTTGGCAAGCGACAGAAAACAGAGAAAAACTATTTTAAAGAGTGGCATGAGGCTATCCAATGCAAATATTCAGGTAAGCCGCGCTCGACAGGGACGGCAATTATTTCAGGAAGATCATAAGGGTGATGGCTAACTATGGTAGTTTCAATAGCCTGATAGTTGTCTTTATGAGCTTTAATCATCAGCAGTTGTTCCTGGGCTGATTCAATCTGCCCATTCCAAGTATAAATAGAGGTGATGCCTGGCAAAATGTTAACACAGGCAGCCATTTTGTTAGTGACAAGCAGACGGGAAATTTTCTCCGCAGTGTCTTGATCAGGGCATGTGCACAGGATTATGTCGATGGCGTGTGGCATTTTTTAGGTCACTAAAGCTCAAACCTAGATATTATCCTAGAAATTAACGAGGATTGCCCTTATATTGTAATAACTATGAGTAAGATTATAAGAGTATTTAGATGAAAATTTTCCAAACACTGTTTCTGGTTGTT
Source organism: Methylobacter sp. (assembly GCA_028714995.1). Lineage (GTDB taxonomy): Bacteria > Pseudomonadota > Gammaproteobacteria > Methylococcales > Methylomonadaceae > Methylobacter_A. The sequence goes on from JAQTLI010000492.1 coordinate 1,455, forward strand.
CTGATTATCCCTTTTGCAGAAATTTATTTGCTATTAGGGGTTGGCGGAATTATTGGCGTATTCCCGACTATTTTGTTAGTGGTTTTTACCGCGGCACTGGGTGCCTGGTTATTGAGGCAGCAGGGTTTTGCAACTTTCCAGCGGTTTCAGGAGAGTTTGGCGCAAGGCGTGATCCCCGCTTATGAAATGATTGAAGGCCCTATTATTCTGGTGGGTGGCGCACTATTGCTAACGCCCGGTTTTATCACCGATATTTTGGGATTTGCCTGCTTAATCCCCCAGTTACGAAGAAAAATTGCCCAATATATAATTGAACATCATCTTATTCAGGCTGGAAGACATTTCCAGCAGGCAAAAGCCGCTGAAAAGAACGTGTTGGAAGGCGAGTTTCGTAAGGAAGATTAATTCGGGCGTTTAAGAATGTTGGAATCAATCACGTTTATCCTCAATTATGGGGGGGAACTACTTCCCTGTAGTTCTTCGCTGCATTATTCGTCTTTTTTAGGGCTGTCGGCAGTATCAAGAGTGCTTTTGTGCATTCCTGAATAGACAGGGCACCAGCCTGAATAGCCTGATGTCATAAGAATCAGGCCAACTAGTAATAATGCAATTGAAGCGGTGAAAATAGAAATAACAATTAGTGCTGCACCACCATACAAGCGGTACTTTTTTTCTTTCTCACCAACATTACGTTCAAATTTCATCATACGTTTATAATCAAAACTCATCTTAAAACCTTCTGTGTGTAGTTATTATTCTTTTTCCAAAGCAATGGCTCATTGCTGTCATTATGGAACTTAAAACAATATACACAGCTCCAAAAAATGTGCAAGCGATAAAGTAATGGATGTAACCTCAATAATAGACCCTTTAAATGATGCCCAGCGTCAGGCCGTTACTGCGCCAGCTCAAGCCATGCTGGTTTTGGCGGGTGCAGGTAGCGGCAAAACCCGCGTATTGGTGCATCGCATCGCCTGGCAGATTCAGGTGGAGGGCGTGTCTGCGCACAGCATTCTGGCAGTAACTTTTACCAATAAAGCGGCAAAGGAAATGCGCGGCAGAATTGAAAATTTGCTGAATATGTCCGCAAATTCCATGTGGATAGGTACTTTCCATGGACTAGCGCACAGATTGTTAAGACGGCATGCGAAACAAGCCAGGTTGCCGGAAACGTTTCAGGTGATGGATTCTGGTGACCAGTTGCGGGTTATCAAGCGCTTGTTAAGTACGCTTAATCTTGATGCTGATAAGTGGCCGCCCCGGCAAGTGCAGTGGTATATCGGTGCCCAGAAAGACGAAGGTATTAGAGCCAGGCACATGAGCGATTCCGGTGATATGTTTCAACGGCAAATGCTGGTGATCTATAAAGCCTATGAAGAGCTGTGTGATCGCTCCGGCTTGGTCGATTTTGCCGAATTGCTGTTGCGGGCGCATGAATTATTGCGTGATAACCCGGATGTAC
>JAQTLI010000493.1 GCA_028714995.1 Methylobacter sp.
CCCTTGTTCTTCATTCGGGGACAGACGGATGAGGAAAGTAAAGTCAATTCTCTGGAAATTCGAAAATTACTGGGTCTCAATCCGGCGGCGACGTAGTTGAACGTCGTTTACGGTTCGGTGGCCAAGGATGACCGCGAAGTCGCCATGCTGAGTCGTTCGATTCTCGATGTACTCATCGACCTGGCCTCCTATATCGAAGTACCCCCTAAACACATTAAGGAAAAACGCGTCAATCCGACGATACCGTCGGAGTTTTCCGCGGGCACACCGCTGCTACCTTTAATTCAGATCCACAGCTCACCAAGCCAGCCGGAGGACGCCTTCGTAGCGATCCGTTACCGGGATCACTGGTTTTGGCTGGACGATCGCGACATATTCTCCAAGCGTATGTTCTCGTTCTTAATGATCATCTTTACCTTAGTAGAAACCGGGGAGAAGGCACCCGCCTCGTTGGTTACCATACCGACTGGTTGAGCCAAATAGTTTTGAGCTTCCTGATTAGTAACAGACCAAAACTTGAAGAAATATTTACTATCATGGCGTTTGGATAATTCGACGTCACATTATTTAAAACGCCGGCTTCAGCTGAGCATATTCACCGTCCATTGAGCGATAACCTGGATTCAAGAGGGGCGTGTTCAATGGTCCCATCGGGCCGAACTCGGTCATTCGCGAATGACCGAGTTCGGCTAAAACCAGATAGTCAGTGAAAGGTCGGTAATGATTACGCGTTGTTTACATGTTTAAAAAATATGAACCAATTTTGGAATATCAAAACTGCTGATTTTTAGAGTTAGTACATAAAATAGGTATTCCTACATATTGTGTATTTAGTTCGAAATCTGTACTGTCGCTCCATGATAGGAGAGATAGATTATCTGACAATGCTGGGGCATTTTACGGCCATAACCAGTCATTTAGAGATCGGTAATCTTTAAAAAAACGTTAGTGAGGGGGCTCTTAAACACAAAGACAATCCATCTTTCGTGCTAGTACATATTAGGTGTTTATACATGTTGTGTGTTTAGTTCACGACATGATAATTGAACAAAAAATTATACAAATTTTAAACTAAATAATTCAAAGTCCATAACGATTAGTCCGTTAGCAAGTAGGCCAAAAAAGTTTGTTTTTTAATCATTTTTTTACTGACACTTCCGATAATCACAACATAGGCTTTATTTTATGAATATTATCAAAAACACAGCGTTAATATTATCACTGGCTTTCTCTTTAGGCTCATTCTGCGTTATCGCTAATGCAGAAGAAGCCGCCAAAAGTTCAGTTCACAGCCCAAATGAAACCATTATGCATATTGAAAAAGCTAAAGTCGAAATCATACATAGTGATTTCATGCCGCCCAGCGTACATTTAAAAGCGGCGCGTGCGGAATCCCAGAATGTAACGGGAAATCCGGACATCGTCAAAAAAGCTACTGCAGGCATCATTGAAGCGCAAATCAAAGTAAATGAGGGGGATATAAAAGGTGCGACAGAAGAGTTGAACAAAGTGTTGGAGTTGTATAAGTCACTCTAAATTAACTCGTAATCCGCAATACATAAGGTGCAATAGGCGTTAGCCGTATTGCAACCACATGTATGATGGTTTCGAAAACTTCGAAATACGCTCTGCTAGCGTGCCCTACAAATCTCTGATATAGATTAATAAGTCGAGTAGTTAGGGCAACATCTTTTCGTTGCCCGACAATTGATACGGGTAAACGTTGGGCATAAACTGCATGTTCCGCCTTATCTCTCAAATTTATCCATCCTCACAGATAAAATCCCCGGATGATCAGCGGGGCGGAAAGATGGAGAAGCGTGTAGCCGGATTTCACTGGGTTTCATACGGCTTATACGCTTCGTCGGTCATAGTAGGGTATGAAATAGGTCGAATATTTACCAGTAAGTAGCGCCAGAAGAGACCGCAAGCAAGTCATATGTATTTGTTGTTAATAGCAATTTATTTTAATTCGATAAAAATTTGGAAGCTGAAAGTGGAAAATATTGAACGCTGATTTACACGCATGGTATGTGCATTAGCCACTGTTTTTTGTTTTTTGCCAACTCTCGTTTGCAATGAATTTTTAACTTTGCTGTCTCAGAAACATGAACGAAATTTTAATACAGCGCTTACGCGCACATGTTTATGAACTTGCTGGGAAAATCGGTGAGCATAATATTTTTCATCCGGTAGCGCTTCATGCTGCAGAGGCTTATATTACGAAAGAATGGGAGCAGCAAGGCTATGCTGTCCGTAAACAGACTTATACTGTACAAGGCATAGAATGCGCCAATCTTGAAATTACCTGCACCGGTAACAGCCGTAACAACGATGTCATTCTGATCGGCGCTCATTATGATTCAGTCTTGGGCAGTCCAGGCGCCAATGATAATGGCAGCGGCGTTGCAGCGTTGCTGGAACTTTCTCGCCTGTTCAAGGATGTTACGCTTGAGACCAGTCTGCGTTTTGTCGCTTTTGTGAATGAAGAGCCACCTTTTTTCTTTTGGTCCAACATGGGCAGCATGGTGTATGCCAAAGCCGCCAAGCAACGTGGTGATCCCATACGTTTTATGATCTCGCTGGAGACCATCGGCTGTTATCGAGATCAGCGAGGCAGTCAATCTTATCCGCCTTTACTGAAGTATTTTTATCCTGATACCGGTAATTTTATTACTTTTGTTTCTAACTTGCGCTCTCGTAAGATCATGCGGGACTGTGTTCATGCGTTTTCCTCGGTGACGGATTTTCCGGTGCAGTCCATTGCCGCTCTAACCCTTGTACCGGGAGTTGCCTGGAGTGATCATCTGGCGTTTTGGCGGCACGGTTACAAGGCTTTCATGGTTACCGATACCGCTTTCTATCGCTACCCTTATTACCATAGGGCTCAGGATACGCCGGATAAGATCA
>JAQTLI010000494.1 GCA_028714995.1 Methylobacter sp.
TTAAAGTCAGCAGGATTTTCCAAAGTTTATAATATGGATGGCGGAATACAGGCCTGGGACAAAGAAGGATTAGCTACAGAATAACCTTTAGCGTCGCAAATATTCGCCTTAAGCGGCGACCTACTTTTAACCCTTTTTCTTTGTGCCTTATATGCCTCAATTATTTATCTCAACCAAACCCATCCCAGTCCGCGAACGATTAATTATGGCGCTGGACGTCTCCAGCATTCCCGAAGCGCAAGCTCTAGTGGAAGAACTCGGCGACTCTGTGATCTTTTACAAAGTCGGCATGGAACTGTTTATGTCGGGTGATTATTTCGGTTTTATTGAATGGTTAAAGCAACGCAATAAAAAAGTGTTCGTCGATCTGAAGTTTTTTGATGTCCCCGCCACCGTGGGCCGAGCCATCAAAGCCCTGAGCAGCAAGGGCGTTGATCTTGCCACTATCCACGGCAACGATGCAATTATGGAAGCGGCGGCCAAAGAGAAAGGCAATCTAAAAGTTCTGGCGGTAACCGCCTTGACCAGTCTGGATCGCGGCGACCTTGATGATTTGGGCTTTAAATGTGACGTGAGGGATTTGGTTTTGTCCCGCGCCAAACGGGCATTGCAAATCGGTTGCGACGGCATTGTTTCATCAGGACTTGAAGCGCCCATGCTAAGAGAAGAGCTGGATCATCGCCTACTGGTGATCACGCCGGGCATCAGGCCGGTTGATAATCGCGAAGATGACGATCAAAAACGCGTGGTCAGCGTAGAAATGGCTTTCCAGAATGGCGCTGATTATATCGTCGTCGGAAGACCTATACGCGACGCAGAAAATCGCAAAGCCATGGCTGAGAAGATTCAGGAACAGATTCTTTCGCAGTTCCAATAGACAAAAAAAAGGCGGCTGACCGGTCGTCCTTACACCTTTTTTAAGAATGCCCTGCGATTATGGAATTTGATATTGCTTTTACCACCTCATATTTAGTCGCGTTTACCATGGGCCTATTCAGCAGCATGCACTGTATAGGCATGTGCGGCTCAATTATCGGGACTTTAACCTTAAGCCTGAGTCCGGAAATACGTAACAAAAAAACACGGCTGTTCCCATATGTATTTAATTACAACATTGGCCGCATCACCAGTTACACAATGGCAGGTGCATTAGCAGGTATTATTGAATCATTAATCACCATGCCCATGGGAGAAATTAACGGACACAGGCTACTGCAATTATTGTCAGCCGCAATCATGACAGGTGCAGGACTTTATGTAGCCGGATGGTTCCCTCGCTTCGCCTATATTGAAAAATTAGGCCTGCGTTTCTGGAAAAAAATAGAGCCTTTCGGCCGAAAACTCATCCCGGTAAAAACCCGCACCCAGGCTTATCTTTTTGGCATGGTTTGGGGATGGCTGCCGTGCGGGTTGGTCTATGCGGCTTTAGCGCTCGCCGCAACAGCAGGTGATGTCAGTAAAAGCGCATTGACCATGCTGTCTTTTGGATTAGGAACTTTACCTGCGGTCATGGGAGTCGGTATAATGACCGGAGTATTAACAAGGTTATCCAGAATGCAGCGTTTCAAACAGGTTATCGGCCTGTTTATGATAGCACTCGCCCTGTTAGCCGCTTTGCCGTGGCTTAATCCCATGGCAATCACAACTCACACAGTAATGCATTAAAAGAGGTTTCTATGGATCATTTTAACTCGATCATTGGTCAATCCCCTGCACTGGATTCCTTAATTCGTAGCGCCAAAATCGTTGCTGCTACTGACGTGACTGTGCTAATCAAGGGTGAAACGGGTACTGGCAAAGAAGTACTCGCAACCGCTATTCAAAAAACCAGTACCCGCGCTAACAAGGCCTTTATTACCCTGAACTGTGCAGCATTACCTGAGAGCCTGATCGAATCTGAATTGTTTGGTCATAAAAAAGGCTCCTTTACAGGGGCAACAACTGACAAGCAAGGCCTTTTCCAGGCAGCTGATGGCGGCACATTATTTCTCGATGAAATCAATTCATTGCCCTTGTCAATTCAGGCAAAATTATTACGCTTTCTTGAATCTGGAGAATGTCTTGCAGTTGGCGATATCAAGCCTTATAACGTCAATGTCCGCGTTATTTCTGCAACCAACTCAGACTTGAGCCAGCAAATTGGTGCGGGTGAATTTAGACAGGACTTGTATTTCAGGCTAAATGTCGTGCCTTTGGAATTGCCGCCGCTGGCGCAACGCACTGAAGACATTGAACACCTCATTAAACACTTTCTGGCTTATTTCGAAGATGCATATTCAATAGCCGCCCCCAAATTCAGCAAACAAGCTTTAAAAACGCTAAAAGCCTATCAATGGCCGGGCAATATTCGAGAATTGCGTAATTTATGCGAAAGACTCAGCATTTTGTTAGCTGGCAGAACCATTGAACCGGAAAATCTTCCGCCTGAGTTTAGCGCTAAAAGCAACCGCGCACCTGAAGCAACGGATTTCATCCTGCCTGAAATTGGTTTACGACTGGATTCTTTAGAAGCTGATTTAATCAATCAAGCACTAAACCGTACCCAGGGTAATCGCAGCAAATCTGCAAAATTACTGGGCATATCCAGGGACACATTGCTTTACCGCATGCAAAAACATGGCTTTGCCATGTAAAAGTGAATGAGCCTCTAAAAATAAATCTTTAGAGGCTCATTTATCAAGACCAAATACCCTGCTGCAACCGCGTATTTCTCATAATCCGCTTCAAATCCTTAACTGTCTGGGCCAGGCCGGAAAATAGCGCCTGAGCAATGATCGAATGACCGATATTAAGCTCGACTATTTCAGGTATTGCACATATCGCTTCAACATTATAAAAATTCAAGCCATGCCCTGCATTAACCTGCAATCCGGCGCTGTACGCATAACGCGCCGCAT
>JAQTLI010000495.1 GCA_028714995.1 Methylobacter sp.
TCAGATCATCAATATGGAATTGATCAAAGTTTTTATCGGTGCCAGGCAGTACCAAAACACTCGGACCACTCGGCATCGTCGAGCAAGCAGTGAGCAAAAAAACAGAAATTAAAATTATCGGAATCTGTAACATTTGGCATGCCTCCGTTAAGGAACAACTTTCTGCCAGACAGTTGAACACTCCCTGACATAGGGATAATAACCGGCAGGATTGCTGCAATAATACCAGTACCCGGGCTCTTGGCCCACGGGCTGTGGATCAACTCTCAGCCATCCAACCGGACATTCTTTTACATGGGGATAATAACCTTCAGGATTTGAACAATAGTCCCAATTATTCAATTCAAGTGGTTGGACTTTGGATACGGTCCCTTGTTCTATATAAACTGGAGGGATAGAGGGCGTTATAACAGTCTGTGAAGAATAATAGGGAGGGTATGAATAGTAAGGCCAGTAATAATAGGATGGCCAGAAAAAGGGGGATCCTACAAAAAAAACAGCCCTACCATGACCTCCGTGATGGAATCCTCCAAAATGTCCGACTCCAATATGACTTCCTCTGAAAGCACCTCCATGGATACCTCTAAACCCACCGCCGTGGAAGCCGCTAAAACCGCCTCCATGGCCTCCACCAAACCCACCTCCATGACCGCCTCCATGGCCTCCACCAAACCCACCTCCATGACCGCCACCGTGGCCTCCACCAAAACCGCCTCCGTGGCCGCCTCCGTGTCCACCGCCTCCACCACGGGCTATGGAGCCTTCGCTAGTTAACAACGCAATAAGGATCATGAGCACAATTGATAGTCTTCTGGACATCATTATCGTTACCTCTCCTAGCAAATTGAGCTAAGGTTGATTTTAATGCGGCTGTTATTCATTTCGGCCTGATTAAATAGGTGATCTTGACCCATATTTTCAGTTGCAATGCCAACTATGCGCTCATCTGCGATAGCCACCTCTCCAACCCCAGCCGTAGAAGCGTGGCCTAAACCCGTAACTGCCGTAAAAGCCATACCCATATCCACTATACGGGACATAACCGTAATAAGCACCGGGCTGAGCGTACGGCGAAACATAAACAGCACAACCATTCAAAGCTAGCATTATCCCCGCAAGGGCGGCTAACAACGCTAAACGTTTCATTGTAGCTCTCCTCAGGCAGTTGGGTGTTATCTCCCCAAAATACAATCGGACTTGTTGAGTAGTGTTTATTTCCTAAATGTCACACGGGTTCAACCCGGAAAAAATTCAATAAGCCAAAAGTGAATCCTGCTTATGACCTCATATACGCAGAACAGATCAATGAAAAATCGAATTGATTGTTCCACCAATAAAGCAGCATTTCAATTCGTATCATTACGTATTCTGAAAACTATGATCAAGTATTCCAGTATTGAAGGGTGACTTGGGGCTTGAAGTCCAAATAAAGTGTCCTGAGTGATTTTTTATGTCCAAGATCATAATAAATCACTATTAGCATCCTTCCATTTTGTAAATAAAATAGCCCCGTTGATTGATACTCTCAGTGACATCGTCCGGAGCTTTTTGACTATGACAAAAACGACATTCTTTACTGGAAACCACGGCATCACCTTCACCGATTGAAGCAAGCCACTGTTTAGCATATGTGATGGCTTTTTGATCGTTCTTCTCAGAGGTAAACACATCAAAATGCATAGTGTGACCATCGTGAGCTATTACATAAGTGTCGTAGACATGTATTTCCATAAAGAACTCCTTTGATGAAATAAAAAATAAAAGGGTGGAATTCTCAAATCCAGTCGAGCCCTGACTTTATGATCATTGCCCGCAGAAACCGTGCGAGACAAACCTTCGTTTCATTCGACGTTTAAAAATCATCGCTGCTTAATACCAACCACCAAATTTACGTCCGGAAAAAGAATCAGGCAACGCTTTGTCCCGCTAGCTCCGCATAATAATCACTACATTCTTTTTCGCGGCCCCGGACTATCCTCTGGCCGGTTGTAGTGCCCCGCGTTTCGGTGACAACGGTATGCTGTCCCTCGTGGTGCCGATCATCGTAAAAATAAATCACTACCCAGTCTTTCACACGATCCAGTTGGTGGGCGCGGGCGGTATTTGAATATAAAGCGGTAAAATGCCAGCCCTGTTTGGTCGCATGCATGATGGGCAGCCAGGCTTCACCACTGGGGTTAAATCGCTTCGGCGCAATAGTTGGCAGTTCGCCGTCTTCCGCTTTTTTTCGATACTGTTTGTCAATTTGTAGCAACAAGCTGACCGGCGGCTCGGCAATTTTTTGTTGCGGTTCGAAACGCGGCCGGCGAAACCCTAATATATGGGCAAGCCAGGTTTGCACCAGGGCGATTTTTTTTGTACTGAAGCCGGGGACTTTTTTTAAGCGGCCGTTATGCGCCGCCAGTTCCAGGGCTTCCAGTGAATCGATATGCAGCGTTTCAATGATCCTGTGCGCCGACGTGGGGCCGATTCCCGGAATTTGTTCAAATAATGCGATGGGATCATGTCCGGTCTGTAAACTTTCCAAACGGCTCATACGCCCGGTCAGCACAAATTCGTTAATGGATCTGGCAATACCTTCGCCGATTCCGGGAAGTTCAAGCAAAACTGAAAAACCCTCGCGCCGCAGTAAATCCTCCACCGGTTCGTCCATGGTTTCGATCGTCTTGGCGGCACTCAGATAGGCGCTAACCCGAAATGGATTGGCCTTCTGCTCATCCAGTAAAGTGGCGATTTGGCGCAATTTCGAAGCAATTTCTTTATTGTTTATCATTATGCACAAAACCTCATAGTTGTTGAACCGGTGCAGCGCCTTTGACTATTGCTATTCTGCTCCCTCGAGCAACATCAAGGCATCTTCTATCTGCCGGCTGGTTACATTAATGCCATGCCGCTG
>JAQTLI010000496.1 GCA_028714995.1 Methylobacter sp.
CGAGCTGGATATGTTTCTGGCTCATGCCGCATTGGAAGCCGGTGAAATGCAGGGCGATGACTTTGACGATTGCGTGCAGCTGATGACGCTGCATTCAGCTAAAGGTCTGGAGTTCAAGCTGGTTTTTTTGGTCGGTATGGAAGAGGGGTTATTTCCATCCCAGCAGTCCGTCGATGATGTTGGGCGACTGGAAGAGGAGCGCCGGCTTTGTTATGTCGGCATGACCCGTGCGATGCAGCAATTATATATGACCTACGCAGAGTCCAGACGTTTGTATGGCAGGGAAAGCTATCCCAGACCATCACGTTTTTTGCGCGAGATTCCGGCGGAACACATTCAAGAGGTCAGGATGCGCGCCAATGTGAGCCGGCCGGTTACCGCAGTGAAGCCGAAGGTTTCATCCATGGAAACGGCAGGGAAATACAAGCTGGGACAGCGCGTCAGTCATGCCAAATTCGGGGAAGGCGTGGTGTTACAAATGGAAGGCGACGGCGCACAAGAAAGAGTGCAGATCAATTTCAAGCAAGCAGGCGTCAAGTGGCTGATGCTGGCCTATGCCCAGCTGGATGTGTTGTAGCTCGGGGAAAACAGAGGGCAACCAGCTGGTCGCCCTCTCAGGAAGGTGATGGAATTAAAGGGAATTAACGGCGTTCAATTCCTGGAAGGCCTGCTCCAAACGTGTCACCATGCCCAGTTGACCTGCGCGCAGCCAAACGCGCGGGTCGTAGTATTTTTTGTTGGGCTTGTCGTCCCCGTCGGGATTGCCTATCTGGCCTTGCAAATAGGCCTCGTTTTGTTTGTAGTATTTCATGACACCCGCCCACGTCGCCCATTGGGTGTCGGTGTCGATATTCATTTTAATGACGCCGTAATCGATAGACTCTTTGATCTCGGCAGCGGAGGAGCCTGAGCCGCCGTGGAAAACGAAATCCAGGGTGTTATGCGCTACGCCGTACTTTTCAGACACAAACTTTTGCGAATTCGCCAAAATGGAGGGTGTCAATTTCACGTTGCCCGGCTTGTAAACACCGTGAACGTTACCAAAAGAAGCAGCGATGGTGAAGCGGTTGCTAATTTTGCTGAGTGCCTCATAGGCATAAGCCACGTCTTCCGGCTGGGTGTAAAGAGCGGACTGATCCATCTGACTGTTATCTACGCCATCTTCTTCACCGCCGGTACAACCTAATTCGATTTCAAGCGTCATATCCATCTTGGTCATGCGCGCCAAATAGTGGCCGCAAATCTCGATGTTTTCTTCCAGACTTTCTTCAGACAGATCCAGCATGTGTGAGCTGAATAAGGGCTTACCGGTTTCGGCAAAATGTTTCTCCCCCGCGTCCAGTAAACCGTCGATCCAAGGCAGCAGTTTCTTCGCGGCATGGTCGGTGTGCAGAATCACAGGCACGCCATAAGCTTCAGCTACTGCGTGCACATGGTGAGCGCCAGAGATAGCGCCCAGGATAGCAGTTTGTTGACCTTCCAGTTTAAGGCCTTTGCCGGCAACAAACTGTGCGCCGCCGTTGGAAAACTGGACAACTACTGCAGATTTTACTTTGTCAGCAGCTTCCAATACTGCATTAATCGAATCGGTATTAATGACGTTGACCGCAGGCAGGGCAAATTTGTTTTCTTTACAGATGGCAAAGATTTTCTGTACATCGTCACCGGTTACAACACCGGGTTTAACGACGTTTAAAATTTTTTGTGACATGTAGGAGTCCTGTTTCAGTCATATTTATAGGGAATAAAGTACATATTTATATTATTGCACGGCTTATAAGAGAGGGTGGAGTATTTTTCCGGCGCTGTTTAAAAACAATCATCAAATGATAAAGGTCAGGTAATATACGTAAAAGTCAAAGAATCTGACTAAGTTCATAAGGTTCAAGGGGTGTTTTGTGAATGTAACGATTAGGCAGCTGCAAGTTTTTGAAATGGTGGCGCGGCACTTGAGTTTTACCCGTGCGGCTGAGGAGCTTTTCCTGACACAGCCTGCAGTATCCATGCAGATTAAGCAGTTTGAAGATATTGCCGGTCTGGCTTTGTTTGAACGTCTGGGCCGTAAAATCTATTTGACTCAGGCGGGAGAGGAAATGTACCGGCTGAGCCGGGATATCACCTCAAAACTGTCTGAGGCAGAGGCAATCTTTAATGAAATTAAGGGTCCGGATGGCGGCCGCTTGCTGGTTTCCGTAGCCAGTACGGTCCAGTACTTTGCAATCCGGTTGTTGGCCGGTTTTTGCAAGGAACATCCCAACGTTAACGTTAATCTGAATGTGACCAACCAAAAGGGCTTGATTCAGCTGCTGGAAAACAACGAAACGGATATCGTGTTAATGGGCGAGCCACCGGAAGGAATGAGTTTGGTATCGGAACCTTTGCTGGATAATCCTTTGGTAGTGATTGCGCACCCTGATCATCATTTGAAGGATAAAAAAGGCATTTCACTGGACGAGTTAAAAAATGAGGTTTTTCTGATGCGGGAACAAGGCTCGGGCACGCGAACCTCGGCGGAAAGCTTTTTTGCTAAAAATGGCATGAAAATTTCAGCCAATATGGAAATGAATAATAACGGCGCCATCAAGCTGAGCGTGGAAGAAGGGTTAGGCTTGGGGATTGTTTCCCAGCACACGATTGATATCGAAGTGAAAACAGGTCGGTTAATCATACTGGATGTACAGTTTTTTCCGCTAGTCAGAAAATGGTACATGGTGCGCAGGGAAGGGAAGCGGCTTTCAGCGGTGGGTACTGCGTTTGAAGATTTTGTCCGTAAGGAAAAGTTTAGGTTTGTACGATTGCCCTAGAGTAGGGGGGCAATCGACTGGTCACTCTGAATCGTTAGGGCGTTAAGCCTTGTCCGGCAGTAATCACTTTTAAAGCGTTGG
>JAQTLI010000497.1 GCA_028714995.1 Methylobacter sp.
AGGACTTAATCAGAGATTTCTTAACTTAATTGCATTGACCTTCAAGTAAAGGATTATATTTTGGAACTAAAAACCTTCATCATTAAAGATTCTTGTAAAGTTTCTTGATCCATTGGCTTACGCCTTGATCAATTTGAGCCAGCGCAGACTCGAAAGCTTTTATATCCAATTGGTAGGGGTCGGGTATGTCATTGCTCCCCCATTCGCCCAATCTAAAAATCTTCCCTTTGGCACTTGGTTCCCTGGTTTCGATATCCATTTTATGAGCCAACTCCATAACCAGAATTAGATCAGCCTTTCGAATCATTTCACTATTTAACTGGCGAGCACGATGTTGGGAAATATCCAATCCTCTGGCAATCATAAGCTGACTCGCCTTTGCATCCGCTTTATGACCAACTAAAGCTCCGATTCCCGCAGAACTAACATGACAAGTATTCTGGTTTATTTTAGAAAGAGCATCTTTAAGAATTGCTTCTGCCATGGGGCTACGGCATATGTTACCTACACACACAACCATTATGTTATTAAACATAAGTGATATATCCCTTTATTTGATTGGCAACGCTAAAATTATCTGAAATATGGTTCACCTATTAAATCCTGCAAAATCGGATCTATTCAAGGAGTGAATAATTGAAATGAAAAAAATTGACGTTCTGAATTGAACCAGTTTTTACTGTTCCCGTAGACGCTTAATCCCATAAAGCCTGCCCGGTATGCGTTCCCGTCACTTTAACAGTTACTTCGCATAAGACATTGTTTTTAAATATAACGTCGAACTTGCGATCGTTCAAGACGAATTGGGTTGCCAATTTTTGTTTCAATGTTTCAATAACCTTACTTTTTACAGCATTAGCCTGACTAATATTGTGAAATAGTTCTGATTATCATTTTTTAATCTCAATATAGTCATGCTTTTATCACTTTTGACTTGCTGGTTATCATTACACAACTATTATACTTTTACAAATAAATCATCATGTTGCATTGATTAATCGCAGTAGTTTATCAAATAATTATGTCTGTTTGATTACAGACCCTTTTTTTACTTTTGTTTAATGAAAAATCGTTACTTCTAAGCATTTCAGTTTTATTGTTTTGGATAATGCTACCAACTTAAAGTACTGACTTATCGGATTTGTCTCGCAATTGATAAAGCACGATGTCGCTGGCGCTACGCCACATACAGCAAACAGCGCTCAGGATGTTAGACTTGCAAACTTTATATTTAATTTCATAGCCTTAACTTCTAATATTTAATGAAAACAAAAATTAAATCTCTGTATGTTACGGCCAATAAAGACAGAACAAATGTCCAACAACAACTATTTTTCATGCACCCGAGCCTATAAAAACAGGGCAAAAGATTTGCTTTCAGCAGCAATACGAAATGGTGGAGCAATCAATGACACCAAACTCACAAGCAGCTCTGCCTGATTGGAATTGGGACAAACAAAGCGATCTGGAAATTATCACCCTTCCCATGTGGAATACGCGTTCAAAGATATGTCCTTAGCTTGCTGCTTTTTTGAAAAATAATTATCAGGCAATGTTACATACAAGCTTTCGCTATCCATTAGGTAAAACATCACCCTATCAAATCTAAGGCACAAAGCCATTGTTATTCTGTTTAATTAAATAAAAACGTTTACAGTATAGATAAAAATGACCTATAATTTACTGAAAATAAAAGGATTTAGTTAAATAAAGGCATGATTAACAAGAACCATTCACAATGGGTAACATATACCCTATTTCGTCGCTTAGCTGTGGTTTCATGCGAATAAAAAATCAATTAGTCGTCTGAAAGATAGGATCAGCCTGACGACAAAGTCTTCATAAACTTAAAACTCAACTCCAAGTAAGCCTTATCAAGAAGTAGATATACATTCTTGACCAGGTAATATTTTTATTACATTCCGTTATTTATGCCAAAAATTGTATCAAAAATTTTTTGCGAAAAACTTAACTTTAGGTTTTTAGATTTCACATCTAAAACTGTATTTTTGGTTAAGTGGGAGACACTGCCGTGAATAAATTCGAAACATCATCTTTAGCCGTGCTAATAAGCAGCTCTTTTTTTATAACTATAGCTGCAATGATATTGTTAAGGCCGGTTGCATTTAAAATCGGTCTAACCGATAAGCCAAGTTCACGAAAAAAACACCAAGGAGAAATCCCGATGATTGGTGGTTTAGCGATCTACCTATGCATCGCTTGCATCATCCTGACACAAAGTTTGGACGTTCCCGTAAATATTGCTTTTTTTACAGCCGTCACAATCATTGTTGTCACTGGATTGATTGATGATTTTAAAGATTTAAACTTTAAAGTCCGTTTAGCCGCAGAAATAGTTGCGGCATTGATCATGGTAAAATGGGGCGAAATTGAGATAACCAGCTTAGGTAATTTGTTAGGGTTTGGTGAAATACAACTTGGTATGTTTTCAACCTTGTTTACAGTGTTTGCAATTGTAGGTGGAATCAATGCCTTCAATATGCTTGATGGCGTTGACGGCTTAGCCGGCGGCACTTCATTAATCATCTATTTTCTGCTGTCGATTTTGTGCCTTACTTATAACTCCGACAACTCTTTGCCATTTTGTTTCATCCTTGCTCCCGCGACTGCAGCATTTTTATTATTTAACTTCCCCATTCCAGGACGAACAAAAGCACCGGCTTTTCTCGGTGATACGGGTAGCATGTTGCTTGGCTTCACCATTTGCTGGCTGGTCATTTCTGCATCGCAGGGCGACAATAAAATCATTTCGCCTATTACACCTTTATGGCTTATTGGGGCGCCCGTTTTGGATACGTTATGTATCATAATACGCCGCTTACGAAAAGGCCGGTCGCCATTTGCGCCTGCCAGAGAACATTT
>JAQTLI010000498.1 GCA_028714995.1 Methylobacter sp.
ATGCCGCCGCTGAAAAAATAGAGGCTAAAAGCATATATCACCCGAAAATAAAACTCGATGCAAAAGGCAATATTTATTTAACCAGGAGGCTTAAATTGGAGGGTCGCCATAGCGATCATGTATGCTTAAGCCGTTCGACTGACAGCAGTCAGCATTTTTCTGCCCCCCGTTACCATTTATAATTGATAATAAATAGTTGGCCAGGGATAAGGCGCAATCTATTTTTTTACTTTATGCTTGTCCCTTTTAACGATAAAACAACCTACCTTTATGGAAATTATTTACTTTTTATTGCACTTACTCAAAGACCCCCTGACGACGCTGCAAGATTTTCTGACGCATTACGAGATGCTCACCTATGTGATTTTGGCAGCGATAATTTTTGTCGAAACAGGCTTAATCGTCATGCCGCTGCTACCCGGCGATTCTTTGCTTTTTGCGGTGGGTCTATTGGCAGCCTCGACGGGGAAATTAGACATTCAAATCATCATTCCTTTGCTCATTGGCGCAGCTTTGCTGGGTGATAATGTCAATCATTTCATCGGGAAGCATTTTAGTAATTTCGTCAAATCCCGAGAGCAAATTTTATTTTTTAAACGCGATCACATTACACAAACCGAAGAATTCTACGAAAAACACGGAGGAAAAGCCGTTATCATGGCCCGTTTTGTTCCAATCATCCGCACCATTGCCCCTTTCGTGGCAGGCGCGGGCAGCATGAAATATTCAAAGTACATTATTTTTTGCATCATCGGCGCCTCATTATGGGTTACGAGCATTACATCAGCGGGATATTTTCTCGGCTCAAATGAATGGGTAAAACACAATTTCGAGAAGATCGTTTTGGGTATTGTTTTTGTGTCGTTCATGCCAATGGTTTGGCAGTTTGCAAGGGTTAAACTGCTAAAACAGCCTCAATCCCTTTAAGCCATTCATGTTCTGCAATTTATTACCGTGACCGTGCTAAGCAAGATACAGCTCTGTTCATAATCTGAACAAAACAAACGCACCATCGATGCTTAAAAAGGTAATATTCCCCATGTTTTTATTTAACAGCCAAGAAGGCGGACCGGCCGGCCGGAATTTAACGCCTTTGGCTGATGAGGCGAGTCCCATAGTGCAAAAACAACATTCATTATTTTCAGCCTTAAGCGGCGAAGTACAACCACGCTTTATAGGTGGATTAATATTGATTTTAGTGCTGCTGCTGCACTTATGGCTGGGTATTTGGTTGTTAAAGCCAACCGAACTCCCCAAAACTCCATTGCCGGTAGTAATGGAGGTATCGCTGGTTTCTTCGCCGAGTCAAAAAGCCGAAATAACACCACCAGCGCCCCCAAAACTAGTACCGCCAAAACCTGAACCGCCGAAAAAACAACCTGTTAAACAGCCGGCCAAGAAAAAAATGCCGGTTATTCCTAAACAGGTTGAACTGCCAAAATCGCAGGCTATTGCCGAGGAAAAGCCGTCAATTCCTACCCCCGCACCGGCAGCGCCGGTTTCAGCACCGCAACCCGTCAGTCGGCCTGCACCTGCTGCAGTCAGCAGTGAGCCGAAAATCAGCACCAACGTCATTCCCTTGGAACGAATTCCGCCCAAGTACCCTGCGCGTGCTGCTAACCGTCATATTGAGGGCTGGGTTAAAATCGAATTTACTATTACCACAAACGGCACAGTTGAAGATGCGGTAGTTGTTGAGGCGCAACCCGCCGAAGTTTTTGACGACGCAGCGCTGAAAGCCATTAATCAATGGACATTCAAAGAAAAAATAGTTAACGGTGTAGCTATTGAACAGCGTGCCGTTCAGACGCTTCAATTTAAATTAACCAAATAATTGCATCCACAAATTTCATTTTTAATCATTAAAACAAGGAGACCTTAATGCCTTATCATCTTGCGCCGGAAGTTATTATCGATGGTACCTTTTATACACTGCTGGTTTTCTCTGTGGTCACATGGACACTGATTCTTTTCAAGATCTGGCAGTTCACAAAGAATAATTATGATAACCGGAACTTTAACAAGGCGTTTTGGGATGCAGCCAATTTGGAACAGGCAAAAAACTTGCCCCCAGAGATAGCCAGGGGTCCGCAAGCGCGAATTGCACAGCAAGGGTTTGCATGGATGGACGAAAGTCAGCAATCTGCGGGCAAGCGCCTTAAATATCGTGGCGTTCCGGCTGAATTACTGGAACACTCACTGCTCGTGCAAATGCAGCATGAGCAACACGCAATGGAAAGCGGCCTGACCATGCTTGCCAGTATCGGAAGCACTGCGCCGTTCGTCGGCTTGTTCGGTACCGTTTTAGGCATCATGCATGCAATGCATCAGATCACTGAAAGCGGTTCGACCAGCCTGGATGTGGTGGCCGGCCCCATCGGCGACGCACTGGTCGCCACTGCAATAGGTATCGCGGTCGCCGTGCCGGCAGTATTGGCGTATAACTTCTTCTTGCGTCGCGCCAAACAGCAACGTGCCGGTTTGGAAAATTTTGTCGTCAGTTTTATGCACATCGCCTCAAGTGCGAATATCTACGGTAAGGAATAGACATGGCTTTTAAACCGCAATCGGAAGACGAAGGAGCGATGAGCGAAATTAACGTCACGCCCCTCGTCGATGTCATGCTGGTGCTGGTGATTATTTTATTGGTGACCGCACCGCTAGTCACGCAATCGGTACATGTGACCTTGCCTAAAACCGCCGAGACCAAGGCGGACGTTAAAGAGCAACCGTTGCAGCTCGGTATCGATGCGCAAGGGGCTATAACACTAAACAAGCTTCAACTCGCCGACCTTGCTGCACTGGAAACGGCATTGAAAGCTGAACTTTTAAAGAATCCAGAAATCGGCTTGCATTTATACGCCGATCAAGATGTCGTTTAT
>JAQTLI010000499.1 GCA_028714995.1 Methylobacter sp.
TTAATCACTATCATATTCATTTTTAATGAATACGCTGTTTTTTTGACAGGAAAAACAGCGCTGAATAGTAGAAAAAAGAAAGCCGTTTTGCATGGCTTGATCATGCTTGTTGATTTTTTGCGAAAGAACCCAGCAAATCTTCAGGTATTTATGTTGCCGGCTCTTCGGCCTTTTGGCCAGGGTGATAGACACTATATACATAAACAGGAATATCAATATCCCTTAAGCCGTTCTCTATCAGCGGCCATACGTCATCCCAGTCCAAATCGCCCGATCCTGTTGCAAGTTTCGGCAAAGCAATCGAGGTGATTTTCTCTTTTAAAATAATTTTAACTAAGGCATCCAAAGCATGCTTAACATTATTGAGAGTGGCCTTGCTCACATGATAATCATGGATGTCAATGGCATCCTGAATAATCAGGTTAACAATATGAATATTATTTGTTCCGGTCCAGAGCCAGGCTTCGCCCGGCCTTGTATTGTGTTGATGACACCAGCGATTGAAATCTTTACACATATCAGGATATTGATTGCGCAGAGCTAGCGCCAGTCCTTTATCCATAGGATCGTTAATCCCTACTCCCTGCACAATAGCGCAGGCTTTACTTAATAAAATATCTCCTTCAACTTTATAGATCATAATGTTCTCCTTTTACGGTTTTTATAGACTATTAAGCTCGACGAATTTGAATGCATCTAAAGCTGAGAGGAACTTGTTTATTTATTACAATCTTTAGTTTTATATTTGATAATAGATTATTTTTCAAGCACTAATATAGGCGTCCATCTATGGTAAATATATAAAAAATATTTTACTCTCAAAACATTATTCCGCTGGAACATTAGGGACATGTGCCGGCTTGATTGCGCGCAAGGGGATTTGGGATGACTGACTGTTTTAAAAATAGAACTGAACGCCCTGAAACAGTATCATCAGTCCAAGAAGTTTAAGTGGTTATCCAGAACAGCAATAGCTAAAAGGAGAACATTATGAACCCTGTCATAAAAAAAGTGACTGCCGATATCATTGAGCGCAGCCGTAAAACTCGTGCAGCCTATTTGGCACGCGTTGATGCAGCCGCTAAAAAAGGTCCTCACCGTTCAGTGCTTGCTTGTGGCAACCTGGCTCACGGCTTTGCCGCCTGCTCTGCCGGTGAAAAAGCGGATTTAGCCGGGGATCAAAAGGCCAACATCGCCATTATCTCTTCTTATAACGATATGTTATCGGCACATGAACCTTATAAGGATGCGCCTGCGCTGATCAAGGCCGCAGCCAAGGAAAACGGCGGTATGGCCCAGTTCGCCGGCGGCGTACCCGCGATGTGCGACGGCGTGACTCAGGGTCAGCCCGGCATGGAACTGGGGTTGTTTAGCCGCGATGTGATCGCGATGGCGACAGCGATAAGTTTGAGTCACAACATGTTCGATGGCGCGCTTTATTTAGGTATCTGTGACAAGATTGTGCCGGGGCTGTTAATCGGTGCTTTGAGCTTTGGTCATTTGCCCGCGGTGTTCATACCAGGCGGCCCGATGCCCAGTGGTTTGCCCAACAAAGAAAAATCCCGTATCCGCCAGTTATACGCCGAAGGTAAAATCGGTCGCAAAGAATTGCTGGAGTCTGAATCCCAGTCTTACCATAGTCCGGGGACTTGTACTTTTTACGGCACCGCGAATAGCAACCAGATGATGATGGAAATTATGGGCCTGCATCTGCCGGGCAGTTCGTTCATCAATCCTTATACTCCGCTACGCGATGAACTGACTAAAGCCGCTGCCAAGCAGGTCCTGAAATTTACCGCACTGGGAAATGACTTCCGTCCGATCGGTCATGCCGTTGACGAAAAAGCGATTATTAACGCGATCATTGGTTTGATGGCAACCGGCGGTTCCACTAACCTCACGATACACCTGGTTGCCGTTGCCCGGGCTGCCGGCATCATTATCAACTGGGATGATTTTGATAATCTTTCCAGAACGGTACCGTTGCTGACCCGCATCTATCCTAACGGCTCGGCTGACATCAACCATTTCCAGGCGGCCGGCGGAATGGGTGTGCTGATTGCCGAACTGTTAAAGAACGATCTTTTACATGAAGATATTCTGACGGTTGCCGATGTGCCCGGCATGAACAGTTATACGCAAGAACCTAAATTACACGATGGCCAGTTAACCTGGGAACCCTGCCCTGACGCGTCTTTGGATACCGAAGTCATCCGTAGCGTAGCAAATCCATTTGCTTTAGGAGGCGGCCTGCATGTCATGCACGGGAATTTAGGCCGTGGTATAACCAAAATTTCTGCAGTGGCTGAAGAACATCAGATCGTTGAAGCGCCTGCAATGGTGTTTGATGACCAGGACGATGTAGTGGAGGCATTTAAACGTGGCGAATTGGAGAAAGATGTCATTGTGGTGCTCCGCTTCCAGGGGCCGAAAGCCAACGGTATGACCGAACTGCACAAGTTGACGCCGGTTCTGGGTGTGCTGCTGGATAAAGGCTTCAAGGTTGCGCTGGTTACGGATGGGCGGATGTCAGGCGCTTCAGGTAAAGTACCCTCAGCCATCCACATGTGTCCTGAGTGTGAACATGGCGGTCCGCTAACGAAAGTTCGCACTGGCGACATGATCCGCCTGAACACCCAAACCGGCGAGGTAAATGTACTGATAGATGCCGATGAATTTAATGCTCGTATTCCGGACGTCAATAGCGCCAAAGGTCACCACTTTGGTATGGGCCGAGAATTGTTTGGCGGTTTCCGGCTGGGCGCGTCTTCTGCTGAAACGGGTGCCACCAACCTGTTTGTCGTCGATTAATTTACCATGGCACCATCGGCATCAGCCAGAATGCAGGCGGTTATATTCGATCATTGCAGCTCTCCTTTAAC
>JAQTLI010000500.1 GCA_028714995.1 Methylobacter sp.
ACGACATTGCAATTCCTGCAATACATCATCCGGCCCCAGCCCCTGATCGGCCAGCAACACTGTGCAATAAAACCACGAATAGGCAGTTTCATAAATAATCTGTTTTTGTCACCGCCGGTTGCAATCGTTAGCACCGTGGCACTATTTACCGGAATCAATCGCTGCATTGAAACAGGACGGATAACAAATTTGTTCCGAATATGCAAAACACCCAACTAAGTCAATCCGTATAGACTTTTTGTGGCTGTTGTGCCAGCCCCTCCCTCCTGATTTCCGCATCACTGTATGCGTCCGACTGCTTTTTCTGCGCATGTGGCAGCATGCCGTAGAGTCCCAGCTTGTGCCTGAGTACATTACGGCTAATGTCCAGCAAGCGCGCTGTCTGAACCTGATTTTCCTCGCAGAAGTCAAAGGCAGTTCGAATCACCGCCTCTTCTATAATTTCAAATAGCTTGGGTGGCGCTTGCTCACAAAGGCGCTGCAACGCACTTTCCAAAGACGTGGTTGAAACTAAAGGTCCGTGTTCCAAGGCTCTAACGCCGGATAGCTTGAAATCCTCAGGCCGTAAACGATTACCTGGGCAAACCAGAAGCGCACGGTGAACGGCGTTTTCCAGCTCGCGAATATTACCCGGCCAATCGTAATTCAATAAGGTCAATTCGGTTGCCGGCGACAACTTGATTTCGCCATAGCCCAAACGAGTACCGTAAATTTTCAAAAAATGTCTCGCCAAAGGCAAAATATCGCCTGGCCGTTCGCGCAAGGGACTTAACTGAATAGTCGCAACGTTGAAACGGTAATATAAATCCGCTCGAAAATGAGAAGCCGCAACTGCCTCTTCCAGATTGACGTTGGTTGCCGCAATGATTCTGACATCGACCGGCACAGGTTGCCTGGAGCCCACTTTAACAACTTCGCGCTCTTGTAACACGCGCAGCAATTTGGCCTGCATACCCAACGGTAAATCACCGACCTCATCAAGAAACAAGCTGCCTTTGTTGGCGGTTTCAAACCAGCCATCTTTGCTGGTAAAAGCGCCTGTAAACGAACCTTTTTCATGGCCAAATAATTCGCTTTCAATCAGGTTTTCACTTAACGCGGCACAGTTTATCGCCCCAAAAATATTATTGCTGCGTTTACTGAGTGCATGAACATGCCGAGCGACAAGCTCTTTACCTGTTCCTGTTTCGCCAATAATAAGAACGGTTGCGTCGCTAGGGGCTATACGCTCTATCTGTTCGAGTAATCGACGAGAAACAGGATCCTCAAAAACCAGAGCTGTCGCTCGGACAGACAACGACAGCGAGCGTGACTCCAGTTCATCAAAGGCCAGCAGTGTCGAAGCATCTTCCTCTTTGGTGCTGGTGAGATTGCGGACTAAAAGTGTATCCATAATAAAGTGCTCGTTTGTTTTTCAAAAAGTAGTTAGATCAACCCTTTCCAGGATCATCATCCGAATTGAAATCAAATCACTGATGTTGCTAAACAACTGCAATCATATCGGGTTAACAGAGCTGAGCATGCCACTCCTTCAGCGTTGGCAGTTATCTTAGGACAATTGTTATTTGTAATAAAACGATATTATTAGATTTATATATCTTAAAAATAGATATACAAGCTACTGCCATGGGACCAAAAAAAGCCAGTGGTCCCTTAGATAAACACACCGGCTTCCGGTTAACTGGTCAGCATCAATCGCGTTTTAACCACCATAGTTTTAAGACCGCGAAATCGGCGAACCACATTATATAAAGCAGATTTCATGCCATGCCATAATCCCATAATAGCAAGGGATCGACTATCTTTTCAGGAGAAAAATGTAGGTATTGCAGCAATTTCTGCTGATTTGCTGTTGGCATATAAACAGTTATTGTTGATGAATTTCAGCCACGTATCGGCGGCCGGTGCGCCGCCGGGAACCCACGCGCTTTTTAGGCGCAAAGGTTTTCTTAAGAAGCCGCCAACCAACCACCAGCGAACTGGTCCCCAGTACCAGCCCGAACAATACCCAGGTCATCATCCAGACATCCCATATTGGCCGCTGATACAGCCAACCGAAACCCCAGTGATGTAGGCCCGAGTATAACCAGCGTAAGACACGCCCGCTTCTATCCAGCTTAGCAATCAGCTTTCCGTCTTGTGGATCCAAATAAAAACGAGTGCCGGTATCATCTGCCATCTTTACCAACAGTACCGGCAGCGGTTTCTCCACCAAACTTTGATGGTGTCTGGGGTAGTAGTAGTTGTCGTATTCAGTCAGAACCTCCCGAGATTCCACTTGAGTGTTACCAGCCACGCGCTCCACGGCAGCCAGCAGCGTTGTATCACTGAAGCGCGGAACGACACCGTCCAGAGACTCAGGCAGACGCTGTCCGTCACGGGTATAAGCCAGCAGCACGGCATCGCCGCCCAGTCGTCGCCAGCCGAGTTCGACAATATCCGCACCGTCGACAGCCGTAGCCAGTAAAACCGGCAGAACCGGCTGCCAATTACGCATTACCTCGGGTAATTCACTCCCCAAATAGCGTGTTAGTTCTTGCCGGCTGGGATTGGCCTGCGTAAATATTTTTCCAGGGTTGGTATCAACAAAACCGCTTATTGCCCAAGAGAGCACCACGGTACCGCCGATCAAACCGCTCCAGAAATGCCATTTAAACCAGAATTCGCGGTAAGGTTGGGTACGGCCCTGGGAATAAGTGGGCTTGCCGCCGAAACCGGGGCGCCAGCGTAACCAGCCGATAATCAGACCAGTCAATGTCGCTATCGTCGCGGACAAGCCCAGCCACAGCTGTACATCATTGCGAATTTTACCCAAGCCTATAGATTCCAACGGCTTTAACAAATGCAGCCAGTTGCCGGCCCAAAAAAAGGCCCTATCCA
>JAQTLI010000501.1 GCA_028714995.1 Methylobacter sp.
TTGGCAGCGCAGATAAAACCATGAGCTCAGCACACCACGTATTAAGCGAATTAGAACCGGGATCGAATACCCACTACGAACTGGAACAGTTGCTTCAAGAGCTTACCCAAGCTGCAAGCTCAGTCAAACAACTGACCGACTATCTGGAACAAAATCCCAACGCATTGATTCGCGGCAAAAAAGAGGAATAAAGCTTATGCTAAATAAAATCTCAAAAAGGTTAATGCCGCTATTAATCAGCATTCTGCTCTCAGCGTGCCTTTCAACACCATCAACAAATTTTTATGTACTGGAACCACTAAGCAAGCCACCCGCATCGTCAGCCGAAGTAGAAAAAAAACGCCTGATCGGCATAGGTCCCGTGTCTATGCCGGCATTTCTTGAACGCAAACAAATTGTGACCAGAATGCCGGATCACAGCATACAAATCGCCGAATTTCATCAATGGGCAGCGCCTTTAAAAGCAAATATCACTCAAGTATTAACCCATAATCTGGCGACCCTACAACCCAATGACATCATCAGAGCCTATCCCTGGATTGCATACGGGGCAGTTGACTATCGCATCATAGTGGACATAATCCGATTCGACACCACCCCGGAACAGACTGTAAACCTTGAAGCCAACTGGGCGATAATGGATGAAAAAACACACACTCTATTAAACAATGGTCACTCCAAAATCGAACATACACTTGATGACCCGTCTTATCCAGGAACAGTCAAAGCACTAAACAAAATACTCAGTGAATTCAGCCAGGAATTATCTCTGGCACTTGGTAAAATAAAGTAAAAGCCTTATAAAATTGCCTCTCTATGTAAGGCAGTGGTATTTTATTCTTGGATTTACTTAAGAAATCCTTTAGAATTGATTGAATTACTGGAAATACATTTGTCTTAATTTGGGGTGTTAGCTCAGTTGGTAGAGCAGTGGACTCTTAATCCATGGGTCCAGGGTTCGAATCCCTGACGCCCCACCAATAAAATAAAGGCCTTACGAGAAATCGAAGGCCTTTTTTATTGCCCATCTGGTTGCAATTGGTTGTTTTTTGTGGCTCTTTCAGGGCAGAACCTGACATTTCTGCTCATTAATTAATTGTGAATTTCATTCTCTTGTTGGCCGAATATCATCAGTCAATCAACAGGCAAAAACCGACCCAAAGGCGATAGTTGTTATCATCAGTTGCGGACATTCCAAAACTAAATTGATGTATAGCTTACCGAACATGGGCCGCCGAAGGCATTAATTGCCAAGTCATTTTTCGCTGCTAAAATCGGATGGATCCCATTTTAGCTTTCGCGAAAAATCTTGGCGCGCTAATGGTAAGTATTATTAGAAAATACGCTACGGACTTTAAAAACTGGGAAATTTCAGTTATAGATAACTGCCTAGTTTGACAAGACTTTGCTACAAAATCAATCTAAGCTGTTCGGATGTAATTGGCCAATTACGATCATCCAGAGTTCGCAGGAGATATAAAGCACTCCTTCATTTTAATTATTTAAAAAATTATACATACGCAATGCGTACCCTACTCTCCTTATTTGAGTGTTATGGTTCTAATTCGACAAATGAGTCTACACCGCCAAGAAATAGTAATGCCTCGCTAACTACACGAGTCACGGCTTTTCTGATCCTCAATAACAACATGGCGAGATCTCGCTGGTGTCACTACGGCGTCCGCAGGCAGCAGCAAGGTGTCTATCAAGAACGTAAAAGGTATGTCTGCCAGAATAAAGGGCGCGGGGACGAAAAGATCCCAACCGCTGTGAACAAGTGAACAGGGTAGCTCCTTTACTGCAAATTCTGTCCCAAGATAGGGATGTCCCCAATCGCTAGCGTGAATTTCGAGTGACGAGCACCCAGTCAGGATAACCATTAATAGGAGCGTATGCGACATAGCGAATGCGCGAAGTATTCTTTTTTTTATCCATAACTCTAATTCTAAAAGATACGTTAACATCGATTACCTCGGTTTTGGATTTTCTCATCGGAATCTAACTATCCGGCTGCCAACAAAGATTTGTTTAAACGTACCCTACTTTGTGCATAGTGGTAGGATGGAGTTCGCTACATTCTCTCCATCCTACCGAGCTTGCTATTCCGGCATCAAAGGAAGTTGAGAGCCAATAGCGACATCGCCAGCACCTTGTAAAATGTTTTCAACTTGCATAGCACACGCCGCAATTGTTTTCGTAGTCGCTTTTGTTACTGCAGCGTAGTAAGTTGCGTCAAGTGCAGTACGCTGTTTGCGAAATTTAATCGTACGTTTTGCAAGTTCGCCAGCCTTAGCGTCTGTCATTTGAACAATGTTATTCACATAGTCCGCAATGACCGCTAAACGTTTTTTATTTAACGCCATCAACTTAGCGTTAAAAACGTAATACACGTACACATCCATAAACTTTTTTCTTGTGCTGCGTCCAATTTCATCGACTTCTTGATGAATGTCTCTTTATCCATTTCTAGAACGAAGCGAAACATTTGGAATTCGTTGGCATTAGGAGCTGCTGCAGTCGTAGTTGCAACTGCGGGTTCTGTTGAAGGTAAGTTGCCAACTTTTTCAGCTTGAGCAACCATTAATGGCAGAAAAACTAAGGATAGGAATAGCAAGAATGACAGATAAATTTTTATATTTCATAAATTATTCCTAAAATTGTTGAGCATTGTGAGATTGAATTGTCGTGCATCAAAGCCGACTTGGAAAAATAAATAGTCTTCCTTGCCAAACGCTTTATTCAAATTTTTTCGTTCAATTTTCTGAGCGATTCTCTTGCCAACCTCATGCTTGCTAATGTCTAAGTGTCGATTGCATTGCCAGGTCAAAAAACACTAACTTACCTCCTCCTTAAGGTCAAAATTATAATATATTGACT
>JAQTLI010000502.1 GCA_028714995.1 Methylobacter sp.
CCTTGTCGGGTGTGAACGAGAGACGCAGGACGGCTGGGGCAGCCGCAGGCATTAGTGGTCGCGTAATTTTCACCGCTTGCTTGGGCTGGGATGCCCAAAACAAGCTTTCAGTGAAAATAGCGACTCCTTTAATTCTCTCCACCAAAATTGATGTTTTCACGTTTTGACACAGTCTCGGCCGAACTGCGTCATTCACGAAAGACCGAGTTCAACCCGCAGACATTTATAACATTCGAGTTTATCACATCCCCATCAAGGTCATGGGGTCATGTCTCCAATTGCACATCTACTAATTCCGCTTTCTTTAGCGCTCTGCTAACTGTCATTCAACATGATGCTCTGTATTAATTTCCGCCCAGTTTAAATGGCGCAATACGGCTTATGCCTCAGCCTCTATGCACCCTCAATATTGCTCCAATGAGCCTGTTTGTTATATCCATCCATCAACTTTGTAAGCTTTACTACAAACAAAACCCTAACAAACCCCTATAATTTCAACGCTATACAAAATGGCACAATGGTTGCTTTAGTTAAGATAAACAAAACTATTGGTTAAGCCGATGAAATCAACAAAAGACATTGCCGCGCTGCTGGACGAACCTGCCTGTGAGCATAACAAGAAGGAAAAGTCCGGTTGCGCCAAGCCCAAACCGGGAGCGGCTGCGGGCGGTTGCGCTTTTGACGGCGCGCAGATTGCCCTATTGCCTATTGCGGATGTCGCGCATATCGTCCACGGGCCTATTGCTTGTGCAGGGAGTTCCTGGGACAACCGGGGCACGCGGTCTTCCGGGGCGGATTTATACCGCATCGGCATGACGACTGACTTGACCGAGGAGGACATTATTATGGGGCGCTCGGAAAAGCGTTTGTTCCATGCCATCAAACAGGCGATTGACAGCTACCACCCACCCGCCGTGTTTATTTATAACACCTGCGTTCCTGCCTTGGTCGGTGATGACATTAATGCGGTTTGCAAGTCCGCCCAGGAACGCTGGGGCGTTCCGGTCGTGCCGATTGATAGCGCCGGATTTTACGGCACCAAGAATCTGGGCAACCGCATTGCCGGTGACGCGATGGTCAATCATGTGATTGGCACCCGCGATCCTGATCCCTTACCTTTAACTGTTCAACGCGCAGAAATCAAAATCCATGATGTTAATCTGATCGGCGAATACAACATTGCCGGTGAATTCTGGCATGTACTGCCGCTGCTGGATGAACTGGGCTTGCGCGTGTTGTGCACCTTGTCCGGCGATGCGCGGTTCCGTGAAGTGCAGACCATGCATAAGGCGGAAGTCAATATGATGGTGTGCTCGAAAGCCATGGTCAATGTCGCCCGCAAGTTACAGCAACAGTACGGTACGCCGTGGTTTGAAGGCAGTTATTACGGCATAACCGACACCAGCCAATCGTTAAGGGATTTCGCCAAAGTTCTTAACGATCCGGATTTAACAGAACGCACAGAAGCGCTGATACTGCGTGAGGAAACCCGGATCAAGAAAGAACTGGAGCCGTGGAAGGTGCGCCTGAAAGGCAAACGGGTATTGTTATTTACCGGCGGCGTAAAAAGCTGGTCGGTGATTTCCGCCTTACAGGATTTGGGCATGGTGGTGGTTGCGACCGGCACCAAGAAATCCACTGAAGAGGATAAAGCCAGAATTCGTGAATTGATGGGCGAAGATACGGTAATGATCGACGACGGCAGCCCCAAGGCGTTACTGAAAATCGTCCATGATTACAAGGCCGATATTCTGATCGCCGGTGGCCGCAACATGTACACGGCCTTAAAAGCCAAGGTTCCGTTTTTGGATATTAATCAGGAACGCGAATTCGGTTATGAAGGCTATCAAGGCATGCTGGAGCTGGTTCGCCAACTGGCATTGACAATTGAAAGTCCGGTTTGGGAGGCCGTTAGAGCGCCCGCACCCTGGAGAAGCATGAAGGTGACAAATGGCTGACATCCTGAAAAGAAACAAAGCGCTATCGGTCAATCCGCTGAAAGCCAGCCAACCGATAGGCGGCTCTCTGGCTACGCTGGGTTTTAATCGCGCCATGCCAATGTTGCACGGTTCACAAGGCTGCACTGCTTTCGCCAAGGTGTTTTTTGTACGACACTTCAGGGAACCTATTCCATTACAAAGCACTGCGATGGATCAGGCTAGCTCAGTACTGGGTGCGGACGAAAATGTGCGCGAAGGCATTAAGACCATTGCCGAAAAATCCCGCCCTGCCCTGATTACCATTTTGACTACGGGTCTTGCGGAGACGCAAGGCGCCGATGTACATCGCAATGTCAGGGAGTTCAGGGAAGCTAACCCGGAATTTGCCGATATTGCCGTCGTTGCAGTCAATACCCCTGATTTTACCGGCAGTGTCGAGACTGGCTATGCAGCAACCCTCACCGAAATCATTCGTGCGTTGGTGCCGGATGCCAAAGAAGCTGGAACATACCCCGGCAAACGTAAACGCCAAGTCAATGTATTGGTCAATTACATGCTGACACCCGGCGACCTGGAAGCGCTTCGGGATATTTTCGAGCAATTCCAGCTCAGGCCGGTTTTTGTACCCGATATTTCCGATTCACTGGATGGTTGCTTGACGGATGATGATTTCAGCCCTGTGACTATCGGCGGCACCCCGCTGTCAGAAATGTCGACGCTCGGCGATGCGCTGGCAACCGTGGTTATCGGGCCCTCGCTAGCCAAGGCGGCGGAATTGCTGGAACAAAAAACCGGCGTGCCGACCTATGCCCTTGATCATCTTTACGGCTTAAAAGCCAATGATGCGCTGATTTCCGCATTGGCTGAAATCAGCGGTCACGACGTTCCTGAGCGTATCGAAAGGCAGCGCTCACAGTTACAGGACGCCA
>JAQTLI010000503.1 GCA_028714995.1 Methylobacter sp.
CGGTCGGTGCAGCGCTATTCGACGCCCATGGCAACCTGCTCGGTCGTGGCCGCAATCGCCGGGTGCAAGACAACGATCCATCCATCCACGGCGAAACCGACGCCTTTCGTAAAGCTGGTCGCCAAACCAACTATCGCGACACGATCTTAGTGACGACGCTAGCGCCCTGCTGGTACTGCTCGGGTCTGATACGGCAATTCAATATTGGCACGGTAGTGGTCGGCGAATCGGTCAACTTCGAAGGCCACCTGGATTGGCTCAAAGACGCCGGGGTGAAGGTCATAGAAATGAACGATGCCGATTGCATCTCGTTGATGCAGCGCTTTATCCAGCAATCGCCGCAGCTCTGGTTTGAAGACATCGGTGAAAGTGTTTAGAAAGGCAATGCTACGCGGCTGGCGCTAGGCTATAAAAAATCCCAATGGAATTAAGCAACGGCGTTACGACCGCTATTCGCTATGCCACAGCATGACCATTTGTATTATGAAGCGGCAGTGGGCTGTCAGGATGATAAAAACTGCAGGTACTTTTGCCTCCGGTTTTCGCCGCATACTTGGCAATATCCCCTTCCCGAATCGGTTTTACGGTGTTTTTCATTGAACAATGACATTATTCGATGTTAGTACCGAATAAACAGATATTCGCATCCCGGTTTTGTTGCCGTACATCGCTTTGCCGGATAAGGCTTAGCGTCATGACTCTTAATGAAGTTCCAGAAGAAATTTTAATGACTTTGTTGCCTGAATAGAAAACAAAGCCTACATATCTGTTTATTAGATGTTAACATCGAATAATATCGTTTTATTTAAAATAAAAATCACACTAAGCTAATCACATCCTCAACAAAACTGTTGTAACAAAATAATAACCATTGTTTACAACGTATGTTTGAAGCTATCTATGTGTGCTTTCCTTCTATACAGGGATGTTTTGTGAGCGGGTTTCGACCCGCTTTTTTTTAAAAAAAAAACTGGGAGAGGATGGCATATGCGGAAACCCGCTAATGATCACTGGTTTTTATTAGATGTAAGGAATAAGTTTATGC
Source organism: Methylobacter sp. (assembly GCA_028714995.1). Lineage (GTDB taxonomy): Bacteria > Pseudomonadota > Gammaproteobacteria > Methylococcales > Methylomonadaceae > Methylobacter_A. Next base: position 1,046 of record JAQTLI010000503.1, read on the forward strand.
CGTTACAAAATTTAGTTGAATATTTTAATGACCGATTCGGACAGGAGCATCGCTCCAGTTTTCGGCCCTTTCTTCTGGAAGATGGAAAAATAAGCGGCCTGTTTGGCCCGATTCGGATAGACAGTGGTTTTTCGCCGCTACGACAGACCTTAAAACCTGCGACGATCATTGGTCATACCGCTAAAATCAAAGTTTCTACTTATGAAGCTCAGCACTTGTATTCAAACGAAATTGAAAATCTGTTGGCTCATAAATCGCCCCAAACCAATGAGTTTGAATCCATCATTAATTTTGACCGCTTATCTCGCACCGTGCATATGCTAAATTTTTTACCTTTAACGCATTTGCAAGACCTGCTCTTTTTGGAGGTTGATCCACGCCACATACTTGGCATTAAACAGGATCACGGCGCTTATTTTCAAGAAGTCATCACGCAGTGCGGATTGGAAACCAAAAATATCGTTATCGTACTGGCTGTAAATAGCCAATATATACGTTATCACCAGGAACTGATTAAGGGGTTGGAAAATTACCGGCAACGAGGCTATCAAATTGGGCTTAAATTCGATTCAGTTGCTAAAGAAAGTCAAACCTTCGAATTCATTCAAAAGTTATCCCCGGATTATGTAAGCTTATCAGCGCGATATCTGGATAATGTGCGTGACAGTACCTTGCCGGCAAAATTACACAAATTGAAAGCATTGGTGACCAGTACAGGCGGACAAAGTATCCTGCAACAAATTGATGAAAAGAGATCTGATTCTCTGGCTCGCAATACAGGTTTTGATCTGGTACAGGGTGACTATTATGAACGGTATCCAACCGCTAGATTTGTACCGGAATCACCCAATGTTGTGATCAGCGCCCATGGCTAGGCAATGTACTACCAGTGGACTCTCAAATCTCAAAGGACATCTTCGCCGAAGTTTTAATAACCTCGCAGATCCTGTAGTTTAAGCCGGACGGCACTTGTAAGAAGACCGTTCGGCTTAAACTATTATGAAATCAATCCTGCTGATTACGTTCTAAAAAAGGTTTGCAGACAGTAATTGCATACCCCGTTTTATATAGAATTTATGCCTGTGCTATTAAGAAACAGTTGGGGGGCTAAAACTGGCGACGAGCTGAGTTAACAAAACGTTGCCCCCTGAACCTTACTGTTTTCCCGTAATCAATGAAGCGAGTTCCGATGCCTGCTCTCGTAATTCTCGCAGCGCCGTGGTTTCCCATAACACTGACTTCCGCATGGGACCGATACACCAGATGCCTTCTTCTATATTGTCCTGCTCATTGATGATCCTGCCTTCGGGAGTACATTTAATGCCCAGTCCAAGCTCATCTGTTTTCACTTTTCCGCGCCCGATAAGATCACAAATGATGGGGAATCGCACCTTACGGTAATTTGATTCAGGGCCGGTGCAATTAATCACTTTATGAAAAACCTGACGAATATCTTTGCGCTCGGAACGATAGACGATTTCGATTCCGCTGTCAGTTGCCATTGCTTCGACGATAAAACCTTTCTTCAATTCCAGCTGGCCTGCATTCATCATTTCATTCAGCAGTGCTGCCGATTTTGCCGGGATCCGGTGTCTGGCAATTTCCCAGTAAGGCCTGATTCTCCGGAGGAAATATTTTTTCTCATCCATTGTCCATTTCAGCCATATCTTTTTCGTGAAAGGACGCAGACCATCTATTACTGAAGGCCATGGAACATCCGAGTTTTTCCTGATCAGATCACGAATCCAAAGTAGCATTTTTCGCGGGTGTTTAATTTCTGGCTCCAGGAGTTGAAAAGGTGGATGTGACAAATCATGCGGC
>JAQTLI010000504.1 GCA_028714995.1 Methylobacter sp.
AGTGTCGAAAGCTGCGCGGCGCGGCCTTGCATTTCAGCCCCGGCATTCTTGTAAAGAACCTGCAAAAAGCTAAGCTCGGTATCGGACAGTTGTTTGAATGGCACTTCGGCTTTATTGCCAAAACGCAGTTGATCTTTCAATGCTGAGAGCCCCGGGAACTCATTAACCATTGCTTCTACATATTTGCGTTCAATCTGAAGTTTCATGGGTTATCTATATAGATGAGTTGACAATAATGGGCGCAGGTAGGGAGGCTGCCCAACACGGGTACATCTTTTAATGAAGCCATGAACAAGTTGATTCCATTCATGGTTCGACAGGCTCACCACGAACGGAATCAACACAAACCATTCATCCTGAGCCTGTCGAAGGACTTGACTAGGGAAGGGCAATGATTAAACCTTAAATTGCACCTACTGCCGCATCTTTAATCACTTCGATAGTATTTTCTTCTGCTTCTGCAAATGAAACGAGCGGCGTTTTGGGGTTGTACGTTTTGGCTGCAGCATAGGCGATGGCGACTTTATCTTCGGCAGATTGGTTTTTTAGCTCGCCTTTTTCAATATACAATTCTTCGAGCAGTTCATTCCATACCAGGCCTTCTTTGAAGGGAATCAGTTTGTAAGTCAAACCTTCCAGTTCAACCTGCAACCCTTTGCCGATATTTTCTACATAGATTAAAGCGATGCAGTCTTCTGCCATATCGGCTTTGTATTTTTCAACCAAAACGGGCAGTAAATCGAGCGTAGGCAGCAGGCCGTTGATAAATTTGATCTTGTCGTTTTCAACGATCAAGGCGGAATGAATCAACAGAGCCTCAGGCGGTCTACGGTCGGTTGTCGAGCCTTCGCGCAGAGTGCCTTCTTTTAAAACCAGATCGCCGCGATAAGCGTAAACACCCGCAGTGCTGGTCTGACCATTGACCAAAGTGACAGTTAATAATCCTTTAGCTTGATAGGTTTCTAATAGCATTGTTTTTTCTCCTGATGATTTAGAGGGTAAATAAATTGTGCGATTGCATGTGATTAGGTTAATAACTTTAAATAAGAAGGGTTTAGGCCATATTGAAAAATAGCTATCTCTTTCTTTTTAAAACAGCAGGATAGGGTGGGATTGGTGGCTTGTTTGTTGATGTCTAATCCAACAACACCAGTGATTTTGTGATTAATTGTCGGAAACCCTACATATTAGTAAATTGGAAATTGCAAATAGAGAATAATGAGGCTGTCTTTTAATGATCCGGCTCTGATGAGTGCGCATCCCACAAGCGCTTGTAACTGCTATCCATGCGCGAAAGTTTTGTCGTTACCTGATTGAGCCGGTTAAATTCAGGAAACCGGCCTTTCTTGCCGGTACCATACCATTGCTCCATAGCCAGGTTTAGTTGTTGCCTGTCTGTATAATCCTGGGCTATCTGGCTCTTCAACCACGTCATGCTGTTACTTGGCGTCAGATCAACTATCCGGTAACGCACTGCCTCGTCAAAAATGCGCACACCGCCGCCTTCTGCCGCAGTCTGGTACAGTTTTATGGGATCGACAATTTCAACGCCTGCCAGATAATCAATGGCGAATTCGTGCAGTTCGGGCAGCCATGGTACGGTCGGGCCCATCAATACGGTGGTGGCGTGTTGAGCAAGCTCGGCCAGGCGCGGGAAGGTTTTATTGGTAATGGAACTGGCCGTTAAAAATACCCAGTCGGCGTCGGGCAATAAAAATTCGCAGGCGGGATCGGGATAGTCGGAAGAGATGGGTTGCCGTTCGATGATGCTGAGATCGATCTGCTCGGCATAGCGCTCAATGCCCGGATAACGCCCGACCACGACGACTTTTTTGCCTTGCAGTCGTGGCAGGAAATGTTCGAAAACTGCCAGATTGGCGCTGTCGGCAGCGGGCAGCAGGGTTATGCCGGATGGCAATTCATAGCGGTTTAGGCTGCAGTTGATTGCCGCCATCGCAACGGTCGCCTTGTAAGGCTCCCAATCGGTAATCCATCCCGCCAATTCCGCTAATGTTTTACCGGCCAATGTACCCGGCCACGACAGGGTGCGGGTGGGAATGCCGGGGCTCATCGCCAAGCCTGTGTGCTGTGCCTTACAAACCGTCCAAACCAGACCGATGTTTAAGTCTGTGACTTGCGTATCGCTGCCGGCATAATCCAGCAACAGCTCATAAATTCGCGCCGGATTTTCCATATCGGCTATTCAGGCATTTGCAACAACTTGGGTTCAGCCTTAATATTTTCAGCTTTACCCCAGGCGGAAACACCTTCAACAAACCATCTTGATTTTTTCGGATGCGGTTTGACGACATCGTACTCTGCGTAAAAGGTACCATCGCTATTAAACTGGAGCCTGCCAATACACTGTTTTTTAGGCTCATCGAACCAAAAACAGGTTAGGTTATGCTTTCCGGTAAAAGGATCCTTGATGAGTTCAAAACTGGCGTCATCGTAACGCGGATAGTGTTGGATTTGTGCTGCAGCAAAACCCAGTTCGTTGATTTCGTGAGTCAGCCGCTGGCATACAGATTCGGCCAGATGGCGGTTTATTGCGATGTGCTCCGATAAATCCATTATTAGGTCACTCCCGCCGCTAAATCCATAATCACCGACGCGCCGGAAAGATCTTCGGGATCCAGCTGTTGCAGGTGCGATAATACGAGTTGCGCGTCTATGGAGTAACCTTGCCTTAGCTTGATAAATGCCAATGCTTTCAGTGTATATAAATAAAACAGGGCAATTTCATTGGCATACAAGTCCCATTTCTGCCGGTTTTGAGCCAATCGGCGATAGTCGCTGGGAAAGCCGCCCTGTCTTGCCGACTCCTCAAGGCCTGCTATGACAATCCGTTC
>JAQTLI010000505.1 GCA_028714995.1 Methylobacter sp.
TGGTCTCATAGTCTATGGTGTGAATATAAAAGCGAAATCCATGATTGACGAGAACATCGCACCGCAGAGCATAGGAGGAATGGCTGCATACCTGCCGCGGGCCATGCAGGTGGCATTGTTCGCCCCCTTTCCTTCATCATGGCTGACGAATATCAGTATGTTCCGCCTGGTTGCCGTTGGTGAAACGTTTATTTTTTATCTGTGTGTTTCCGGTATGTTTATGTTATTGATTTACAACCGTAAACCCGCTGTATTGATGGCCATTTATTTCGCTTGCTTCTTTTTGTTGGTCTATGGGGTTACTCAAGCAAATCTGGGAACTCTTTATCGTTATCGTTATGGTTATCTGTTTATCATGCTAATGTTGGGCTTGCTTGGCTGGTTTACTTGGCTAGATAAAACAGACAGATTAAAATGGTTAATTCATTTATTTCAACCCCCGGCTTCATTACCCTCTCCCTCTGAGGAAGCCGCAGTGGCAGATCCACAACCAGCGCGCAAAGAGGCGGTTGGAGCAGGATTCTTGGTCATGGGATTAACTTTTCTATGTTTTGTCGGTTTCTTCCTGCGCGATATTATGATGGCGCATACCTTTGGTTTGGGAGCCTCCCTGGATAATTTTTTCATTGCCCTGCTGATTCCGATGTTCATTGTCACGGTGTTATGTATGCCGCTTGGCACAGCCTTAATTCCGGTATACTTGGATCTCAAAGAACGGCTATCGCTGCGAACGGCTAACATGCTGGTGCCCAGCGTTTCCTTCTGGACGACCACTAGCCTGCTGGTCATTTGCTTGATACTGTATTTGACTGGGCCTTCCCTGTTGCCGTTACTTTATGACAAGGGACCATCCCCGGACATGGGGCAGCTTACCGAATTATTGGATCTCGCCCTGCCCATTCTGTTGTTTAGTGGCGTAGTGATATTAGGTAATTCAGTGCTGAATGCACACGGAAGTGCAGTGGTGACTAACACTGCACAACTTGTCGTTCCGATCGTGGCAATTTTGGCGCTGCTGTTGTTTGGCAGTAATTACGGTGTCAAGGCGGTTATGTCAGGTATGGTGATTGGTCAAATTATGAATTTATTCATTGTGCAGTTTTACCTCAAGCAGCATGATGTTTCATTGCTATCACCACTAAGCTTACGTAAACAATCGGGGCTTTCCCCACTGATGATACAGTATGTGCCATTGGTTATATCAGCATTTTTTGTTAGCGCAGCTGCTCCAGTAGCCACTTTACTGGCTATGTCGTTACCCGAGGGCAGTGTTTCGGCCTTGAATCTGGGCAATAAAGTGGTATTGTTTGTCACCGGTTTGGTTGGAGCGGCCGTTTCAACTGTCATGCTGCCGTACTTTTCATCGCTGGCGGCTAAAAATCATATGGTGTCTGCGCGGCGTGAGCTATCGTTTTTTTTGTTGATTTCGACATTTTTCTCGGTACCCATTAGTGCTGCGCTGTATGTGTGGTCAGAAGAGATTATCAGCCTAATTTTTGCAAGCGGTTCCGTTGATGTAGCGGCGACTGGACTGGTTTCCCGGGTAATGCAATATGCGGTTGTGCAATTGCCTTTTTTTGTATGCAACGCGCTGTTACTGAAGTTTGCCACGGCTACCAAGCACGTCGTTACCATTAGCGTGGTGGCCATTGTGGGACTGCTGGTCAATATCGGTGCCAGCATTTTGTTAATGCAGTACATGGGTGTGGCTGGAATTGCTTTGGGTGGCTCGGTATCGATGTTGGTGTCGACCGTACTGCTGGTGCTGGTGCTGGTGAGGTACTGGCACATTACCTGGTTCGATGCAGTAATTATGCTATTAAATTGGCTGTTTTTTGTAACACTGCTAGTATGTGTGCACTTTAAAAGTATCCCTGGTATTTATGTAATAATATTAGCCTATATTGTCTTATTGTTGGGCTACTTCAACTCATTAAAGTACGATGGGGCTTTAAAAGCCGGATTGGGCAATTGAAAGCAAAAATCTGCATGGTTATCCTTGCAGTATGTCGGTGATGTTTTTCGCAGGGGTCGATTAGATAGCTTGCTGTGCATTTGAATGTTTAAGTGGCATATCTGGGCCCTTGCTCATTAGCCAAAATAAATAAGCTAAATTGTAAAAAACCAAGCTATTAAAATTATTAATGAATAAAGTCTGTTTTATTGCAACGATTCCTGCCGTAGTGCACTCCTTTATGACAGGATGTATTCGTGCATCAGCCAAAGACTGGTCGGTCAATATAATTAGCAATCCCAACGGCGCAGAGTATTTGACTGATCTTGATGCCCAATTCATCCCGCTGGCAATCGAACGTAAAATATCGCCTTGGAACGATTTGCTTGCACTGATTCAACTGGTAATTATTTTTCGGCGCGAACGTTTTGACCTTGTTCATTCTATCATGCCAAAAACAGGGTTGTTGTCGATGCTGGCAGGTAGGTTGTCTGGTGTTCCAAATCGAATACATACATTTACAGGGCAAGTTTGGGCGACAAAACGAGGATGGAAACGCAGTGCACTCAAGCTATTTGACAGGCTGATCGTAATGTTTGCTACCCATGTTCTACTGGACAGTCCATCGCAGCGTGACTTTCTGGTTTCCGAAGGTGTTTTGCCGCAAGGAAAAGGAATTGTTATTGGCCACGGTTCAATCTGTGGCGTTGATGCACATCGCTTTTGTCCGGATGCGGGTATGAAAGAAGCTGTACGTAAAGAGTTGAGCATAAACTCAGAGCAATCCCTAATCCTGTATCTTGGAAGATTGAATCGCGACAAAGGAATTCTCGATCTAGCAGCCGCATTTGCCGATATTGCATCAAATCGAAGTGATGTTGTGTTGGTGCTGGTTGG
>JAQTLI010000506.1 GCA_028714995.1 Methylobacter sp.
TTACCGATCGGCTGCCATACCTTCTGTGCAACCAACATTACCGCCTATCTGGAGGAAGGCGACTCCCTCGAATACGTCTAGGCCATGGCGGCCCACGAAAGTCCGCGCACCACCAAGCTCTACGACCGAACCGGCGACAAGATCACCCTCGATGAGGTTGAGCGGATTAAGATTTGAAATTTCTCAATGTCTGCCACGCAACGCTTTATAATGTTTTGAGAAACGAGCCGATTTTTCCTCATTCACCGTAATATCTACAATACCCTCTTTATGGCGCAGCTTGACTAAAGGAGCAAGAGTATGAGCAGTCACCAATTTACGGCAAAAAATGTATTGACCCGCTGGATACGAGGCATCATTTGGGCAACGACTCTTCTCGCGATGACGGTTCAGGCCCAAGAGGCGGGACAGTCGTTGATGGCAAAGGGCAGGCAGTTGTTCAGCCCGCTCCCGCCGGATATGGCGACCGAGGAGTTTCCAATCGCTCCCGCTCGTGTCGCTTTGGGTAGAAAACTGTTTTTCGATCCCAGGCTTTCCCTTGACGGTACCGTAAGTTGCGCAACTTGCCATCGTCCCGCTCTATATGGGACAGATGCTTTGGCCAAATCTATTGGTATCGAACATCGAATGAACGCCCGTAACGCCCCCACCGTGTTGAATGCCGCGCTCCAGTTCAAGGCCCACTGGATTGGCGATCGTGCGAACGTGGAGGAGCAGGCGATGAAATCCCTGGTGGGACATGCCAGTTTCGGCAATCCCGACTTTGCGGCCGTCGTCCTCAAGATCAACGCTCTGTCCGGCTACGCGACTGACTTCAAACAAGCCTTCCCGAACGATCCAGAGCCGGTGAAGGCGGAAAACTGGGGCAAGGCTATTGGCGCCTATGAGCGCATGCTCGTGACGCCATCGCCCTTCGACAGTTATCTCAAGGGCGATGTTAAGGCCCTCGCCTTTCAGGCACAGCAGGGATTAAAGACCTTCATCGACATCGGCTGCGTGTCTTGCCACAACGGCGTGGCCGTCGGTGGTTCCATGTTTCAGAAGTTTGGAATCTTCGGAGATTACTGGAAGGAGACCAGTAGTCAATTAATCGACGAAGGGCATTTCAATGAAACTAAGGTTCCCGCCGATAAGTACATCTTTAAGGTTCCAAGCCTCCGCAACGTGGCCATGACCCCACCGTATTTTCATGATGGTTCTGTGACCACCCTGCCGCAGGCGGTACGCATCATGGGCAAAGTACAGCTCGGCAAGGAACTCACCGACCAGGAAGTAAACGACCTAATGGCTTTCCTGAACAGCTTGACGGGCGAACTGCCCAGGGATTTCGCTACCGAGCCGGTGTTGGCTCCGCAGTCATTCTCGGCGACGTCGCCTTAATTTCCGGGTGACCTCATGCAGGGACGGCATACCGTCAAGGAAGTGATCCTCCCATAAAACTCGTCTATTTATTATTTAATATTTTAGTAAGGATCACAATCGATGAGAATACTATATACGCCCATTATGCAGGTTACCGCTTGCAGTATTTTACTTTCTGCCTGTGTAAGCCAGCCATCCGGATTTAACAAATATGTTCCAGGCTTAGGCGAAATTATGGGGCAAATATCTACGAGGCATACTAAATTATGGTATGCAGGAGCCGCTCAAAACTGGGAACTGGCAGCGTACGAAATAAAAGAACTCAAAGAAGGTTTTGAGGAGGCGGGAAAACTTCATCCGACTCTCGAACACATTATACAAAGGCTCCCTGTATTGTTTGCTGGAAATGTACAAAAGCCCCTAGAGCATCTCGAACAAGCCGTAAAAGAACGTAACTTGGCCCAGTTTACCCAAAATTACGAAGTCTTGACGAAAGCATGCAATACTTGCCACCGGGCAACCGAATTCGGATTTAACAAGATTAAACGACCAACCTTTAATCCTTATAGTAACCAAATTTTTGAAACCGAAAATTAAAAAATATCCATCATTGGTTAGGGCAAGAGTTAGTAAAGTGGCTTTCCATATCCTGGCGCACTGTCGGGTCGGCATTTTCATTAATGGTCAAAGATGCCGAGGTGTGTTTAATAAAAAGGTGCAGCAACCCGCATTCTACCGAACTTAATTCCGGAATTGCCCTCAATATCTCATCGATGATGAGATGAAATCCCCTCTTTTTTGCTGCCAATAAAAACTCTTTTTGTATCCACATTACCAAAACTTATGCATTATCTTAATGCATCTCCATCATCATTTTTTTGATCTCACCCAGCACCTTCTGTTGCTGATCTGGAGAAAGCTTATTAAATTCTTGCTCAAATTCGGACAGACTGTAGGCAGGCTCGCTACCGAGGTTATCCGCTGCTGCAAGACTGCAATCAGCAAATACCTGTTTAATGGGTTCGGCTGCATTTTCTAATGACATCGAGCCGGACAGCACCTTTTTTATTAGGGTGTGGACACGAATAAAAATCGATTGCCCGGTCAAAATATCATCGGCGATGCGTTTGGCATATTCGTCTGAATAGCCTTTTCGCTTGGAGTCCTTAAAGATTCTCATCTGAATCGTAACCGGTGCTTTTTTATCAATTTGATACTCAACATCAAAGGTGCTGTTCTGCGAGGCGATTAAACTGTCAGCATCAATAACAGCTTGCAAATTATTATCCTTGCAAACGATTTCCAGCTTGATGTCGTCATAAAGGCCGCGAGTCGGCATCGGTGATCGGGCAAAACTATAAGTCCGATTGGTTAATCTGTCGCTTTCCTGATGATAGCTCCAGTTATTATCCGCCAAGGCGTTAAGGGAACATGAAATCAAGAACGCCAAAATGAATCGTTTAATGATTTTGCCGGAAAAACTGCTGG
>JAQTLI010000507.1 GCA_028714995.1 Methylobacter sp.
ATAGATAGGATGTTACCTGTTAATTCTGGATTTTGAACTGCCACAATTTTCTTTTTCAGAGGATGCTATGACTAAACCCATTACCCCATTGCTCGCCGCCGATGCCATTATTGAGCTAACCGATTTCCCTGATCGCCCCATAGTATTGATTGAGCGCGCCAATCCGCCTTTCGGCTGGGCTATTCCCGGTGGATTTGTCGATCTTGGCGAAATTGTCGAACAGGCAGCCGTGCGGGAGGCCCAGGAAGAAGTCGGACTTGAGGTGCGCCTGATTACCTTGCTTGGAATCTATTCCGATCCAATCCGCGACTCCCGTGGACATACGGTGACAGCGGTTTATGTAGCCGAGGCAGCGGGAACGCCAGTAGCAGCGGATGATGCGAAAAACTGCCGCCTGTTCAGCCTGAATGAGCTGCCTGAGCCTTTGGCATTCGATCACGCCCAAGTGCTCGCCGACTATAAAAAATATCGGGAAACCGGGCAAGTGGCACAGCTACGTGATAACCCGATCCGGATTTCAGACAAACCAAACAGGTCCGCTATACACTGATGAAAAAACGGGTTTTAATTATGTCGGCGGGGGCAGGAACCGGTCACATCAAAGCGGCCGAAGCTTTGGAGAAATCCTTTGCCGCTGACGGTCGGGTTGCTGAAGTCATCAATAATGATGCGCTACAATACACCAACAAACTTTTCCGGGATTTTTATTCCAGCTTTTATACATCGCTGGTGCGATCCGCGCCGAATTTCCTCGGTTGGTGGTATAAAACCAGCGATGAACCGTGGCATACAGACAGAATGCGGCACATGATTGACCGCCTGAATACCAAGCCGCTGGTGCGGTTTATCCGGGAATTCGACCCGGATATCATAGTCTGCACCCACTTCATGCCCGCCGGCATCATCTCCCATCTGATTGCGACCCAACAGTTGCAATCGCGCCTGTCCATTGTGGTAACGGATTTCGATTTTCATGCCATGTGGTTGTCACGTTCTTTCCATCGCTATTTTGTCGCAATCGATGAAACCAAGGCTCATCTTGAAATGCTCGGTATCCCAAACGAAAGAATCACCGTGTCCGGCATACCCATCGACCCCATTTTTCAACTCCCCATCAACCGCGAAGAAGAACGGCTTCGACTGGGATTGAACCCGGAAAAACCGGTTCTGCTCCTGTCGGCAGGAGCCTTTGGCGTGGGACCCACCGAGTTCATGGTGGAGCGGATGCTCAACCTGAATAGCGACGCGCAGACAGTAGTTATCTGTGGACGCAACGATGTACTGAAACAGCGCATCTTACAATTAGTCGGCAGTCGAAGCTCCAGGTTTAAGGTTCTGGGTTACACCGACGAAATGCACAAACTGATGAAAATGGCCGATATTTTCATTGGCAAGCCCGGTGGCATGACGACTTCTGAGGCTATCGCCTGCGGACTACCCATGTGCGTGGTTTCCCCCATCCCTGGGCAAGAGGAAAGAAATAGCGATCATCTTTTGGAAGAAGGCATCGCCGTCAAGTGTAACGACTTGACCACCCTCCCCTTCAAACTGGATCGTTTGCTGGAAGATCCAGACAGGTTGACCCGTATGAAAGCCAATGCCTTGCGTTTTTCCAAACCCACTGCCTCGGCAACCATCGTCGATACTCTGCTCGAAGATCGTCTTCCGACACTATCATTCACCCAAAATCAGCGGGAGGCAATTGCCATGGCAGCGGGGCCGGAATGATCTATCGTTATGACCATACTGTAAATCAACACCCAATATTTTCCAGTTATCAACACTGACTTTATCAGCTTAATGTACTGTATGGTATTGACTTCTTAAGCAGCACTATTAGTGTCTGGAAAATTTTCAATGTTGATTTCTATAGGTTACCTGATACGTTTTGCCTGGTAATTAACAGGTTGTCTTGCCATAATCCGCGCCGATGGCTTACCCATCAGAAAGCTGACTAAAACATCACTACAAAGTAAATCAACAGCAGTAATCATGGAAACTGGACTATCGTAGAAGTTCTTGATTAAAGCTGATCAAACCAGTATGAGTCGTCGCTTTGAGATGAAATGACTGGTTGGAGGGTGGCAGGGACAATATAGTGGCAATCCCATCAACCGTATTAGTTCAGATTTGACCTGACAATTTCAAAAAATAACCCTAACTGAAACAGACATTGACTGGCTGTTTTCGGCCCAGACTATGTCAAAACGTAGTACTTGATATAATAGCCACCAATAAATTGATGGAGCCAGCGGATGAAACGTTTCATTGAAGGTGAATGCCGAACACAAACCACGTTATTGCCGGAAAGTATTGATGAGTATATTACGGATGCTAATCCAGTGCGTATTGTTGATGTTTTTGTCGATGAGCTGGATTTAGCAAACCTTGGTTTTGACGGCATTGAGCCAGCAGTCACCGGAAGACCGGCTTATCATCCCGCGATTCTCCTGAAAATTTATATCTACGGTTACCTGAACCACATCCAATCCAGCCGCAGACTTGAAAAAGAAGCGCAACGCAATGTCGAGCTCATGTGGCTCAGTGAGCGTCTGACACCCGATTTTAAAACTATCGCTCGTTTCCGTAAGGAAAACGGCAAGGCAATACGAAGCGTGTGCCGCCAATTTGTCGTTTTATGCCAAAAGCTGGGTTTATTCGCAGAATCATTGGTCGCTATCGATGGCAGCAAATTTAAAGCCGTTAATAACCGGGATCGGAATTTTACCAGCGCCAAGTTGCAACGGCGGATGGAAGAAATTGAGTCGAGCATCAATCGGTATCTCACTGCACTCGATACCGCTGATCGGCAAGAACCGACTGTTGCAAAAGCAAATTCTGAGCGTC
>JAQTLI010000508.1 GCA_028714995.1 Methylobacter sp.
CGACATTTTCCAAATAATAGCGAGGTATTAATATGTTCGAAGTTACTCTGTTGTTTCTGGTAGTGCTTTTATTTGCAGCATGCGCTTTTTTACCATTGGGTTGCAGCACGACGTTTTCCTCCCAATCTTTTCAACAATCCGACGCCCACGGTGATTCCGGCTCGAACTCAGAACTGAGAGTCCCAAAGGATTCGACATCCAAGCCGCATTTTCTCACGCATCTGCGAGGTGAAATCGAATCCGCTCTGTGGCCGCGCCCTACCGACTCCGTTCTGCAGCGCCATTACGATGCTTTGGTCAACGCCGAACTGGAGAATCGTCTGGCAGCAATGCCGGATTCATAACAATGACTACGAAGTACCAGAAAAAGTCACTAATGGTTTCGATACTTGCTATTGAGTTTATGCAAGTTTTCCAGCAATCGACCGCTTTTTTTGTTGAATTTGTTGTTTAACCAACATTAGTTGATTTTTCTGATTCCCTTTTGTAATTATTGTTCCCACCATTACAAAAGTTTCTTGGCCGAAACTAATTCGGCATAGTCTTGTAAGTCGGGCAGCAGCTTTATCGTTGCCCAACATTACGGCATTAGATGAAGTAACGATGCTGGGCAAACCGAGGCCGTTGCGATATTTGAGCTTGGAAATGTCGGGCATAAAAGCATACCTAACATTGGCTCAAGTAAGCCGATCTCAGTTATTTGAGATAACAATTCCAAATAAAATCTCTTGTCACCAATAGATTACATCCAGTTCAAATATTACTGTTGACCCAGCGGACAATATCCGCAGTACTCATCGCACCGGACATGCGGGCTATTTCACGACCGGATTTGAATATGACCATCGTAGGAATGCTGCGAATGTTAAATTGACCGGCGATGCCCTGCTCCTGTTCCGTATTGAGCTTGGCTAAGCGTACTTTGGGTTCGAGCTTAACAGCCGCTTGGGCATAGGCTGGAGCCATCATCTTGCATGGCCCGCACCAGGATGCCCAGAAATCGACAACAACAGGAATGTCATTACGTGCAATGTGCTTCTGAAAATTCAGGCCTGTTAATTCCAACGGATGTCCGGTAAACAAAACCTCTTTACACTGGCCGCAACGGGGATGCAGGGTCAAGCGCTCGGCTGCTATACGATTTACCGTATGGCAGTGGGGACAAACGATGTGCAGTGTACTCATGGGATGGACTTATTGTTAAGATTTAGTTGTTGTAACGATATGAGGCCATTAAGTCTAAAACTCAACTTTTTCATTACTCACTAAATCCTGCCAAAAACCGGCTGAATTCATCAATTAGCTGAGGCATCACGCTTAGCATGCGGTGGTCGGTATCGTATAAATTCAAACGTATTCGATATTTTTGGCAAAACCGCCAGGCATTTTCCGGTGGAACAATATCGTCCTGCCAGCCATGGAATACCCGAATATCCTCTGCCGTTGGATTAAACTCCGTTTGCCGGTAGCCGGGCAAATAAACCGCAGGCGCCAACAGAAAAAGGCCCTTGGGTTTAATCGATTCCGAGACCACTGTTGAAACATAAGCGCCCATACTGGAGCCGATTAATACGACTTCATCGTAGGCGGATAAATCCATCGCCAGCAGTTGTCCGACTCGTTTATCAGGGTCTGCTTGTTCCCGGTAATCCGGACTTTCAAACAAATAGCCGTAGCGCTTGGCAACCTCGGCAAATTGAATAGTCTTTTCGCCCCACGGCATGCTGTCTTTTCCGTGATTGTAAATGACTAATTTTTTCATATCGCTAACCGCTGAGATTAATTTATTGTTCGCGAATGGTATTACAATCAGCATTCTTGTTACAAAAATCTATCGCCCATGCCGACCAAAACAACATTCAAGCCTGCCTGGTGGCTAAGAAATAGTCACTTGCGGACTATTTATCCGGCCTTTTTAAGAAATGCGCCCACTCCGCCTAATTATTGCCGCGAAAGATTAACCACTCCCGACCATGATTTTATCGACATCGATTATTGCGGAACCGGCAACCAACCACTGATTATCCTGATACATGGCTTAACCGGCAGCTCGCAATCGGATTATATTAAAGGCTTGCAAACCGTCTTGCTCAAACAAGGCTTTCGCAGTGCCGCGCTTAATTTCCGCGGCTGTAGCGGCCAATCCAATAACAGGGCGCGCAGTTATCATTCAGGCGAAACGGAGGACCTTCATTTCCTCTATCAAACCTTGCGCCAACGCGAACCCGAGACGCTTTTAGGCGTTGTAGGTTTTTCATTAGGTGGCAATGTGGTTTTAAAGTGGTTGGGCGAGCAAGGCGATCAGTTAAACCTGTTTGCCGCTGTCGCCGTTTCCGTGCCTTTGCAGTTGAATATTTGCGCGACAAAACTGGATAACGGTTTTGCAAAGTGCTATCGCGGCAATTTGCTGAAAGCGTTAAAAACATATATGCACGTCAAATTGCGGCATCTGGAGAACATAGGTCAGTCACAAGAGGCCGAAAAGATCAAAGCATTGGGCGATTTATCGACAATTGATTCGTTCTGGCAATATGACGATCGGGTCGTAGCCAAATTGCATGGTTTTACCGATGTCCACGACTATTACCGGCGTTCCAGTTCCAGACAATATCTCAAATCAATCTCGGTTCCCACGCTATTGATTCAATCGGTTGACGATCCGTTTATGACAAAAGAAGTGCTACCCGGCCTGAATGAAATATCGTCCCATGTACACTTGGAGCTTACCGAACACGGCGGTCATGTAGGCTTCATCTCAGGATTAATTCCTTTTAGACCGGAGTATTGGCTGGAACAACGAATACCCGAATTTTTGACGGAATGCTTTGAGCTTCGG